>DATKVX010000015.1 GCA_035529855.1 bacterium | reverse complement strand
GGGGAAGGAAGTAGAGGAAAGCCGATACGGCCCCGATGGTGCGTTGACGGAAGCCCGGGGCGGCGTTGCCGTCATCCGCACGGAGTATGACGCTCGGGGTTTTAGTATAGAATACTCTTATTACGACGCCGAGCAGGAGCTAACGGAAAACGAAGTGGGGGTGGCTATTGACCGTTATAAATACGATGATAGGTGGAATAAAGTAGAGAGGAGTTTTTACGACGCCGAAGGCCGATTAACCGAGGATAGAGAGGGCGTCGCTATTTACCGCAAAAAGTACGACGACTATAACCAGGTTGTGGAGTGGAGTTACTTCGGCGACGACGGCCTACCGACGTCGGGTAAGTTTTGCGGCGCGATAATCCGGAGCAAGTACGACGACGACGGGAACGAGGTGGAGGTGAGCCTTTACGGCGTCGATGGCGAATTGATGGAAAACGGCGACGGCGTGGCTACCTACCGTTACTTATACGACGAGAACGGGGAATCTCGTGCCATCATCGAACTGGATAAAAAGGGGGAAGCAATCGTGCGAGAGGGAGTATGGTTAATCGAAGGCGTCCGCCGATAGTCGGAAGGCAGATAGGATTATTCCCCCAATACTAACGTTTTAAACCCGCCTCTCGGCGGGCTTTTTTTATAAATTGCGCCGGCGCGTTTCAGACCGGCGCGCGGCGGTTGGCGGCGGGTTCTTTCGTCCCCAGCGCCGCGGCCGCCCCCGCCAGCGAGAGCTCGACGGCGACCGTCGCCAGCCGGCTCGCGACCGCGAGGAAGGCCGCCTCCCCCGGCGGCAGGTACCCGTGGAGGAATAGCACGACCAGCCCTTCGCGGACGCCCAGGCCGGAGGGGGTGAAAACCGCCGCGTACCCCAGGACCGAGGCCGCGACGTACGCCGCGCCCACCCGGACCGCCAGGCCGGCGTCGAGCGGGACGAAGGCCGCGGCGAGGAACGCGAAGAACACCCCCGATATCAAGCAGTAGGAGGCGTACGCCAGCGCGAACCCGGCCGCCTCTCCTCGCCCCATTACCATGCCGGCGTCGAATTCCCCCGGGCCGACCTTCCGTAATGCCCATCCCAGGAGCCGCCGCAATACGCCCGGTTGGAGGAGGGCGAGTAACGCGCCGGCGCCGACCGCCGCCGGTATCAGCGCCCGCCACGATAGGAGCGCCGCCACTACCGTGGCCGCCGAGGCCGCGGCGACCGCGAAGCCGCCGACGGCGGCGAAGACGTTCTCGTACGCCAACGCGAGCGCGGCCGTCAGCCGCGGAACGCCCCGCCGTTCGTACATGTATATTTTGCCGACGATGACGGCGAAGCGGCCCGGGACGTACCGACCCAGGAGGCTGTAAAAGAAGGGGCGGAGGCCCGCGCGGAAGCTGAGCCGCGCACCCACCCGGCGGAGTACGGCCAGCGAAATATTCAGAAGGTATAGGTAGGAGACGACGAGGGCGCCGCCGGCCGCGGCGACGAACGCCGGCCGGGGAGGCCGCCACCCCGCCCGCACGTCCGGCCAATTGTCGACCAATACCTTGCCGACGAAAAAAAGCGCCGCGGCGACGAGTATTACCTTCGCCGCCGTCCAGAGGACACGCCGCCAACCCGACTTAGCCGTCGGAATCCTCCCTTCGCCGGAGTACGAATATCCTCGTCGGCGCCGTCGCCGGGATGACGCGCGTTAATGCGGCCAGCAATCGCTGTAGCGGCCGCCACCGCGGCACGACGTCGTCCGCCGCGAATCCGCGCGGGTCCGCGACCACCGCGGCCGTGTATTCCCGGACGTCGAACGGCTCGAGTAATCGAAAGAGCTTGCGGTAGCTCAAAAGGTTCACGTCGTATTCCTCTTCCCGCCCGCTCGCGCGCTGATACGCGTTCGCGGCGCGCCGCGGCAGCCAGGAGAGGAACGGTAAATGGTAATGCGGCTCGAGTAGTTGGTATTTACCCGCCGCCGCCAGGTACGCCACGCCGCCCGGCTTGAGCAGGCGGCGGATTTCGGCGAAGAACGTCTCGACGTCGCGGACGTGTTCGTAGACGTGGTTGACGATTATCAAATCGAAAGTGCCGTCGTCGAAGGGCAAACGCGGCGACGCGCGGCGTACGAACTCGAGGTTGGCGTAGCGGAAGCGGCCCGCGGCGTCGATAGCGGCGGCGTCGACGTCCACGCCGACGAAGCCGGCCGTGAGCCGGGCCAGGTAAGCGGTTATCACGCCCGGGCCGCAGCCGAGGTCGAGCCCCCGCAACTCCGGCCAGGGCGCGGGCCCCAATTCCGCCTCCAGCACGCGCCTAATCTTGCGGCCTTTGCGCACGCCCCGCTGGACGTCCGCGAGCCGCACCAGCTGGTCGGGAGGGGACGCGTAGCCGGCCTCCTCGCCGTTCACTTCTTCCGCCCCACGAGCATCCAGTTCAGCGCGAGCACGCCTTGGGGGTCGAGCAGGCGGTCCAGCGCGGGCCACCAGGGCGACGTGAGCTTCGCCAGCGCGACGGCGAACCGTCCCACTATCGGGACGGGCGTTACGAGGGCGAGGGCGAGAACGTTCACGTTGTGCCCTAAAAACGACAACGGCCCCCCGCACGGCTTAACGTCTTCGGCGGCGAAGCCGGCTCCCTCGGCCAGGAACCGAAGGCCCTCGGCCGTAAATCGATAGTAGTCGTGGGGTGCGTCGTGGAGGCGGCTCAGGTGGGGGGCGGTCAGGACCAGCGCGCCGCCGGCCTTCACGACCCGGCCCAGCTCCGCAAGCAGCGCCGCGGGGTCGCGCTCGTGCTCGAGCACCTGGGAGCAAAAAGCGGCGTCGAACGCGCCGTCGCGGAAAGGCATCTTTTTCAGGTCGGCGGTGGCGTCGGCGTTCCCGTGCTCCGACAGGTCTATGCCGATAACGCGGCCTTGTTCCGCGAGCACCGGCCGCCAGGGGCCGTAACCGGTGCCGGCGTCGAGTATCAGGCCGTGGAGATGCGCCGCCGCGTGCGCGCGGAACTGCCGATATAATGCGTAGTTGCCCGGCGTCAGGTAGAAGTAGTCGCGGCGGCCCGCTTCCCGCAGCCGCAGCTTACGCCAATTCGCGGCCAGGCCCACGTTCAGGCCTCCGCCGCCTCGGCGTAGAGTTGCGCGATTATTTTAAAATCCCTGCCGGCCGCGGCGGCCAGGCAGCTCGAGGCGAAGCGGCCGCGTCCCAGCTTGAGGGTTTCGACGATCTTGGCGGCGAGGTCGCCCGCGTCGGCCGCGTCCGCGAGGAACCCGGTCTCGCCGTCGCGCACGAATTCCGGGATGCCGGCCACGCGGCTGCCCACTACCGGGCAGGCCGCGGCGAAGGCCTCGAGTATCACCGTCGGCATCCCCTCGGTTTCGCCGTCGCGCGCCACGATAGACGGGACCGCCAGGACGTCCGCGGCGTTGTACATCAATTTCAGTTCGTCGTGGCTTTTGGGGCCGACGAAGGCAACGGCGTCGCCGAGCCCGAGTTCTCGCGCCAGCGCCCTCGCGCGCTCGAGCCCCGGGCCGTCGCCGACGGCGACCAGCCGCGCGGCCGGTATCGCCGCCGTAACTTCGGCCATCGCCCGGATTAAGTACGGCACCCCTTTTTTCTCGACCATCTTGCCGACGAAGAGAACGGTGGGCGCGTCGGGCCAGCCGAGCCGGCCTTTGGCCTCCGCGGGGGTATAGGCGGGCGCGAACGAGGGGGCGTCCACGCCGGCGGTCGTCGCTACCGCGTCCACGTCCCGGCCTATCAACCGGCTCGTCTCCCGGATAATGAATTCGCTGTCGGCGAAGACCTTATGGGCGGTACCGATAACGCGGGCCGCGACGCGCCGGCCCCAGGGCACGCGTTTGAGGAAGAAGACGTCCGCGGCGTGTATCGTCAAGATATGCGGGACGCCCGCGTCGGCGGCCACGGGCCCCGCGGCCCATCCCGCCGGCACGAGCCAGTGCGTGTTCACGGCGTCGAAGCGGTAGTTTCGCGTCAGGCGGCGTACCGCCCGGCGGAACCACCATAATAGAAAAGGCGTTTGGATTTTCGCCAACGCGCTGCGCTTCGCGTTGGCCATAATGCCGGTCCCGTCGGCCAGGCGCTCGAGGCGGGAGGGGAGGAAATATTTGAAGCGGCGGACCTCGACGTCGCCGATTTTTTCGGTCAGCGCCGCGCCGGGGTGATGGGGCGCGAGCGCGGTCACCTGGAAGCGTTCGGTCAACGCCGCGGCGAGGTCGTATACGAAGCGCGCCGTCCGGCGGTCGCCTTCGCGTAGGGGAAACGTCGAGGAGCAGATCAGGAGGCTTTTCATCCGCGGCCGTATTGGTCCTGTTTGATGCGGTAGAGCACGTCTTCGAGGAGGCGCCGGTTGGCCGCGACCAGGTCCGATATCAGCGCGATTATGATGACCTGGAAGCCGAGCAGGATTAGTACGCCGCCGACGAACAGCGATTGGACGTGGCCCGTAGGGCCGGGTATCGTAAAGTAGAAATAGAGGAACCGGCCCAGAAGTAAAAGGCCCGCGCCGACGATGAGCAACCCCGGCGTACCGAGCACCCGGAGCGGCCTGAAGAGCAGATAGGCGCGCGTTATCGTGTTGACGGAACGGCGCAGGTATTCGGGGATGGAACGGAAGAGGCGGCTGGGCCGCGTCGGCAGGTTGACCCGCACCGGGACCTGCTTGACGGTGAGCCCTTTGTACCCCGCCTGGATGAGGGTCTCCAGCGTGTACGTGAACGACGAGAGGACGACGAGCCGCAGCGCGGCTTCGCGGCTGTACGCCCGGAAGCCGCTGGTCGCGTCCGCGACGTCGATGCCGGAGAGGGTCCGGACGGCGAAGCTGCCCGCGCGCTGCAGCATTTTTTTAAGCGGCGTAAAATGGGGTATGGCGCCGAGGTCGCGGCACCCCACGACCAGGTCCGCTTCGCCCGCCAGCACGGGCGCGACGAGCTTCGCGACGTCGGCGCCCGCGTACTGGTTGTCGGCGTCGGTGCCGACGATGATGTCGGCCCCCCGGGCCAGCGCCGCGTCGACGGCGGTCCGAAAGGCCGCGGCCAGGCCCAGGTTGCGCTTGTGCCGCACGACGCAACCGACGCCGTGGGCGCGGGCCACCTCGGCGGTATCGTCGCTCGAGCCGTCGTCCACCACCAACGTCTCGAGCTCGTCCGCGTCGGGTATCTCGCGGGGAAGCTCCGCCAGCGTAGCGGGCAGCGTAGCGGATTCGTTGTAGCAGGGTATGACTATCGTTACTTTCAACGTTTGGGGAATATCGAACTCGGGCCGGGCGCGCCCGGCGGAACTTTTTCACATTATAGCACGGCCGTTCTCCGCCCGGTTAAACAATTCCGGCCGCGGTGCATAGCTCGTTGACTAAACCGCCGCGCCGTGTTATCTTCGTCCTCAACTTCAAACCTAAGGAGAGCGTTATGGAAAAGCTGGGTCGTGTGCTATTAGTCGGCGTCGTCGCCGGGTTGGCGCTTTCTATTATGGGCACCGTAACGCATTTGCTCGTAACCCCCCTTACGGTGGACGTGGAGCGCGTCTTCAAGGACCAGGGTTTCGAGATCGTACTCCTGGGGTTTTTCTTCGACCTGGCTACCGGCTTCTTCTACGTTTTGGCGTTCGCCATTTTCCGCGGCGCTTGTCCGGAAAATTTCTGGAAGAAGTTCGTTCTCTTCTGGCTGTTATTATTATTAATAGGGGTCGTGCCCCGGGCGGCCGACGTCTATCGCTATTTCAAGTTCCCCGACTTACTGGTGCTGGCGTGGCTTGTAGCATGGGCCGCGGAGGCCCTCGTCGTGACGGCCTTGGTAGCCCTCCTTTTCCCGAAAACCAAGGCCGGGGCGCAAGGCGAAACTTAGCGTGAGGAGTTAGGATGAGGATAGTTTCGGTTTCGTGTTTAATCCTGGCCGTCGCGGCGGCGGCCGGCGCACAGGGCTACCGGCCCGCGGGAACCGGCGGCGCCTTCTATTTCGGCGCCAACTTCCCGACCCTCGACGGCATAAGCGACGAGTTCGACGCGCTGGGGTTGGATACGCCCGGTTCCACTTATATGATGGGCGGGACGGTCCGGTACAATTTCGCTAACGGCCTACAACTCGGCTACTACGGCGGCGGGTGGGCGTTCTCGACGGGGGCCATCTTCGACGACGGCGTCGTGAAGAATTGCGAGATCGGCTTCGGCGTGCATCAGTTCGTCGGCGGCTACAAGACGTACTTCGGCGAGCGGTGGGGCCTCTTCGCCGGCGGCGGCGTCGGCATCCTGGACGTGTCCTATACCAAGACCATCTCGAGCGAGTCGTACAGCTTCGGCAACGTCCCGTTTCCGGAATCCGTCACGTTCGTCTCGGAGTTGCACGGCTTCAGCTGGTCGGCGCAGGCGTTCGTCGCGCCGCAGTATCGCATCTTGCCGTGGCTCGGCCTCGGCTGCGAGGCCGGCTATTTCCTGATGAGCATACCGGAGGGCGAGTTTAAGCAGGTGGGTACCAAGATGGCCGTGGCGCCCGAGCTCGACCTCTCCGGCCCGTTCGTCCGGTTCGGGCCGATGTTCAACTTCTAGCGCTCTGAGGTATACGATAATAGTAGGGGCCAAATGTAGGGGCCGACCTTCGGGTCGGCCCGTCTTATTATTACCATTATGGGGAAGTGGGGCCGACATTCCTGTCGGCCTTCTTGTTTTTATCCAAGGATAGAAAAGCGGGGCCGAATGTAGGGGCCGACCTTCAGGTCGGCCCGTTTTATATTCGATACAACCGCGGTCACTCCGCTGGCCGGGTCGGCGCGGGTACTCCCCGGAACGAAGCCTTCGCCGACAATCCCGCCATCACCGCCGCGCGACGAAGCGGCCGTAGAATATGTAACCCAGGCCGAGAAAGGCCAGCGAGATAGCTATAATCGGAACGCCCGACATCTTTTCACCTGGAATCTTTTTATAAAATTTAAGATATACGGACCTCGTAATCAAGGTTCAGCTCGCAGGCCCGGGCGGCCGGTAACATATTTTACCGATATAAAGGCCTTCGAATAGCAGCCGGCCGGAGGGCCGAGCGTCCGAAAGCATTAAAGGCGGTTGCGGAGTTTATCGTTTTTTGATAATATTTCCGTCCGGCCTTTAGAAGGAATAACTATGGAAGGTATTTACCTCGATTACAATTCCACGACGCCGACGGCTCCCGAAGTCGCCCTGGCCATGGCGCCGTTCTTCACCGACAACTTCGCGAACCCCTTCAACCTCCACCGCTTCGGCCAGCGCGCCCGCGGCCCGGT
>DATKVX010000014.1 GCA_035529855.1 bacterium | reverse complement strand
GTAGTATCCCTCGCTCCAAAGGCTCGAGGCTGCTTCGCGCAAAGCGGGGAATTTTTCTCTGAGAAATCTGGCCGCCGTCCCTTTAAAATATCGAATCGCGTCGCTCACCCGGTCGGAAGGCGTTAGCGCGACGACGAGGTGGACGTGGTCCGGCATAAGCGCCGCCGCTAAGATTTTATAACCCCGCCGTTCTGCTACGTCTAGAATTAATTTAAGGCACTCACTGGCAACTTCGCTTTCGAGTACGCGGCGGTTGCGCTTCGTCCGGAAGACGACGCGGTAGTTTAATATAAAAGCCGCGGTAGTCGACTTCTGTTCTTGAACGTGGGCGCCGATGTCTTCGGCTACGTGTAAGACCACCATAAGGCAATATACCCCGTGCCGCCGGCTTAAGCCGGCGGCTAACGCGTGCCGCGGCTCAGTACCGTCCGCTAAAGCGGACGGTTTGCGTTCGGGCGGCTAACGCGCCGCGGCTCAGTACCGCCCGCTGAAGCGGACGGTTTATATCCGATCGGCCAAGAGCTCCGCGACGTCTTTAACGGGCACGTCGGCGTTGAGGTCTTTCAGGCCGTCGTCGAGCATGGTGAGGCAATACGCGCACGCGACGGCCACCGTCGAGGCTCCGGTCGCGACGGCCTGCTCCGCCCGGGCGACGTTGATGCGCTTGCCGAGCGTTTCCTCGAGCCACATCCGGCCTCCCCCCGCGCCGCAGCAGAAGCCGTACGCGCGCTTTTTGTCGAACTCGGCGACGTCGCCGGCCGCAGCCCGCACCAGCGCCCGCGGCGCGTCGTACATTTTGTTGTACCGGCCGAGGTAGCACGAGTCGTGGTACGCGACGGCTCGAGCCTCGCCCCGCACTTTCAGCTTACCGGCCTCGATTAAACTCAACAGGAATTCCGTATGATGATAGACGTCGAGCTCGCAGCCCAGCGCGGCGTACTCTTGCTTGAACGTATTGTAGCAGTGCGGGCACGTCGTTATCAATTTTTTTATGTCGTACTGCGCGAAGGTCGCGGCGTTCCCCTCCAGTTTCATCTTATATAAATACTCGTGACCCAGCCGGCGGAACGCCTCGGCGCAGCAGCCCTCCTCCTCGCCCAGTACCGCGTACGAGACGCCGGCGGCGCCCAGCAGCTTGACCATGGCCTTCGCGATGCGCTGGCCGCGGTCGTCGTACGAGCCCAGGCACGACACCCAGAAGCAGTATTCGGCCCGCGCCCCCTTCCCGAAGACGGGGACGTCCAGGCCGTTGGCCCACTTCATCCGCTCGCTGGAGGGCAGGCCGTAGGGATTGTTGTTGCGTTCGACGCCGTTCATGGCGGCGTTGAGCTCGTGCGGAATGCGGCCCTCGTTCAGGACCAGGTCGCGCCGTAAATCTACGATCTTGTCGACGTGCTCGACGCTGATGGGGCAGTGCTCGACGCAGGCGCCGCACGTCGTGCAGGCCCACAGCTCGTCGTCGCTCACCACCGGCCCCGCCAGCCCCACGCCTTCCTCCTTCTCGGCCGGCGTTTTCGCGAGCTTCACGATTTTCAGGCCGTAGCGCGCGAAGTCGTGCTTGAGGTCGATGACGACCTTCTTGGGCGAGAGCGGCTTGTCGGTGTTGAACGCCGGGCAGTTGTCCTGGCAGCGGCCGCACTCCACGCACGAGTAGAAGTCGAGCAGCTGGCGCCAGCTGAACTCGTCGGCGCGGACGACGCCGAAGTGGTCCGCCTCGTCGTCCTCCACGTCGCAGTCCTTCACTATCCCGCGCGGTTTTAAGTTCCGGAAGAATTCATTAAAGGGGCAGGCGAGGAGGTGGAGGTGCTTCGACATCGGAATGTATACCAGGAAGACGAGCAGCGACAGCAGGTGGACCCACCAGCTCGCGGCGAAGAGGCCGAACCACGCCGGCCCCGCGAGCCCCGCGGCGGCGAAGAGTTCCCCCATCGCCGAGCCGGCGGGCATGTACCAGGGGCGGGCGCCGCTCGAGGCCAGCAGGTACCCCTCGTTTACGAGGTCCGTCGCCATCAGCGCGAAGATGAGGAAGAGGATGAAGTAGGCGCCGAAACCGCCCGTGGGCCCGGGCGGCCTGAATATCACCCGCCGGAGGAACGCGGCCGCGACGGCCAGGATGACCAGCACGACGAAGACGTCGAAGACCAGGTGGTACCAGGCGGCGCCGGTGACGTACGGGACGTCGAAGCCCTCCCGGAAGCTCTCCACCATGAAGACCAGGTTGGCGACGACGAGGACGACGAAGCCCCAGAAGATGAAGAAGTGGGCGAGCCCTATGGCCGGCTTGCGCAGAACCAGCTTCTGGCCGAAGACCAGTTTTATTAATTCGACGAACCTCGCGCCCGGGCGGTCGAAGCGGTTCTCCGGCCTGCCGGCCGTGAGCATTAATACCCTTCTAATACACGCGTACGCGAATAGGATGAACGCTGCGGCGACGAGGAGGCCGGCGAGGGCCTCGAGCGCGGCCGAGCCGTGGGTGGGTGCCATAACGAGCTCCTCTCCTGGCGGGTTTTATTTAATAATAAAAATAAAATAGCCGCGGCGGCGCGGCAAGCGAAAAAGGCGGCCGCCAAGGCCGCCTTCCGTTAAACGTTTTTATTTCACCGCTTCTTAAATAAACCGATAACTACCAGGAACAGCACCGCGCCGACGAAGGCCGTGAATAGGCTGCCCAGCCAACCGCCGAACTGCCAGCCCACCAGCCGGAAGAAGAGGCCGCCCACCACGGCGCCGATGACGCCCACCGCGACGTTGCCCAGGCAGCCGAAGCCGCGGCCGCGGAACGCCAGCCCCGCCAGCCAGCCGACGAAGCCGCCCAGGATGACGAACCACAAGAGGTGCCAAAGGCTGAAATCGATCCACATAGGAGCTCTCCTTGTTTGAGTGCGGGCGCGCCGCGCCTACTCGAGCGCCAACATGACCTCGTCGAAATGCTCCTCGGCGAAGGCGAGCGAGCCCTCGTAGTCGATGCCGCTATCCATGACCCACAGGTACTCGTCCCGCGCGGCCTCCAGGTCGCCCTTCTCCTGGTAGCATACGCCCAGGTATTGGTGGCACTGGGCGTCCATTATGGGCTTGATGGACCCCGCCTTGCCGTCGAGGGCTTTATAAAGGGCGGTGATAGCGTCGTCGAGTTCGCCCTGTCCCAGGTGGGCCCGCCCCAACGTGAGCCAGGGGTCCTCGGCGGCGGGCGCCTGCTCGACCGCGACGAGGCAAAGCTCTTCGGCCTTTTCGTACTCGCCCACTTCGAGGTAGGCCGTAGCCAGCGCGCTCGACGCCATCTCGCGGGCTAAGACCTCGTCGTCCCGTTGCTCGCCGAAGACGTATACGCCGGCGCCGACCGTTTTGTCCGACAGCTCGAGGCGTTCTCCCGCGGGGGGATACGCGTCCGCGAAGCCGCCCGGCTGCATAAAGCGGAAGATTTTGCCGACGCCCAGGTCCGGGTCTTTGAATTCGAGATTGTTGCCCACCGATACGATGAGGCGGTTGGGGTACAGGTTGCCGAACAGCCACTCCGGGTCTTCCTCGAGGATTCCCGTTATTTCCATAAAGCGACGAAGGCTATCCTCGGTCGCCGGGACGGAGCCGCCGGGGATGTACATCGCCGCCACCGACGTGTCGGCCGGCACCCAGCCGTAGGGCGGCAGCAGCACCTCCGCCCACTGGTGGCCGCCGCCGAAGGGCCACATGGCGGTGACGGTCCGCGCCGGAATTCCCTCCGCGCGGCACAGCGCGCAGAAGACGACGCTGAACTCGCCGCAGTCGCCGCTCCGTCTCGCGAAGGCTTTGGCCGCGCCCCGGCTCTCTAAATCCGGGAACTCGTAGCGGATATTGTAGACGACCCAGTCGAATATCTTGTGGGCCTTGCGGTACGGGTTGACCTCGTCGCCGACTATTTCGCGCGCCTGGGCGCGGATAGCGTCGGTTATCTGGACCCACGGCTCGGATACTATGTACCGCTGGTATTCGGGCGAGGCCTCGTCGTAGGGCTCTATGTTTTCCGGGTCTATGTCTTCGCCGCTCACCAGCTCGCCGGCGTACCCGAAGTCGTAGTAGAAATATATCCCCTCGCCGTCTTTGAGGTCCGTTTGCCGCCAGAAGACGATCCTGGTTTTGCCGAAGGGGTCTTCGACGACCGCGGCGGGCTCCGGGTATATCTCGCCCATAACGACCGTCTGGCCGCGGTGTTCGACCGGTAGCGCGACCCACAGCCGGACCTCGGGCGCGTCGCCCGTTATTTGTACGTTGTCCACGAAGTACCAATAGCGAGCGAGCGTCATCGCCGCCTCTTCGGCTTGGATAATGGACGCTGCGCCGAGCAACGTAAGTACGATGAATGCTGCGACGGAATGAATTCTTCGCATCTTCTCCTCCTGGGCGTTGGGTATTTCTTCTTTAAAACTTAACCGGGGCTGACTTATTTATTAATAATAACATACCACCCCGGGCCGTCAATTTATTTATATGACGGCCCCCGAGGTAGAACGGCCTCCGCGGCTCGGTCGATAAGGCCGACCCCCCGGGCCGGCCTTATTATCGCGCTTGGGGAGGGCCGCGCCTACTCCAGCGCGAGCATGACCTCGTCTAAGTGCTCCTCGGCGAAGGCCAGCGAGCCCTCGTAGTTTATGCCGCTCGCCATGACCCGCAGGAACTCGTCCCGCGCCGCGGCGAGGTCGCCTTTTTGTTGGTAGCAGACGCCCAGGTAGTTGTGGCACTGCGCGTCCAGTACCGGCTTGGCGGGTCCCCCTTTGCCGTCGAGGGCTTTGTAGAAGGCCGCGAGGGCGTCGTCGATTTTGCCCTGCTCGAGGTATATTTGACCCAGGCTGAGCCAGGGGGGCTCGGCTTCCGGGTTTTCCTCGACCGTGGCGAGCAATATTTCCTCCGCCTTCGCGTATTCGCCCGCCAGGAAGAACGTGTAGCCGAGGTCGCCCAACGCCGCCTTCCGGGCCAGGACGGGGTCGTCGTACCCCTCGCCGTAGACGTAAATGCCGGCGCCGACGGTTTTATCCGACAGGCCGAGATATTCTTCCGCGAAAGGGTACGCGCCCGTGGCGCCGGGTTGCATAAACCGGAAGACCTTCGCGACGCCCAGTTCGGGGTATTTTACCCGGAAGTTGTTTCCTACCGATACGATGACGCGGTTGGGATAGAGGTTGCCGAAGAGCCAGTTCGGGTCGGCGACCGGCATTCCCGTAATTTCGAGGATTGCGCCGACGTTCTCCGCGGTCGCCGGGATGGCGCCGCCGGGGATGAACATCGCCGCCATGGAGGTATCCGCCGGTACCCAGCCGTACGGCGGGATGAGTACCTCCGCCCACACGTGGCCGCCGCCCCAGGGCCAACAGGCGGTGACGGTCCGCGCCGGAATTCCCTCCGCCCGGCACAGCGCGCAAAAAACGACGCTGAACTCGCTGCAGTCGCCGCTTCGCCGCGCGAAGGATTTGGCCGCGCCCCGGCTTTCGGGGTCCGGAAATTCGTAGCGTATATTGTATACGACCCAGTCGAATATCATCCTGGCCTTGACGTACGGGTTCGTCTCGTCGCCGACTATTTCGCCCGCCTGGGCGCGAATGGCGTCCGTGACCTCGAGCCAGGGCTCGGACACCATGTACCGCTGGTACTCCACGGAGCCCTCGTCGTAGGGTTCGACTTTTTCCGGGTCGACGTCGGCGTTCACCTCTTCGCCGACGTACTTGAAGTCGTAATAAAAATAAAAGTCCTCGCCGTCCACGATGTCCGTTTGCCGCCAGAAGACGATTTTAATTTCGCCCAGAGGGTTTACGACGACGGCCTCGGGTTCGGGGTAGATCTCGCCTATTTCGACCACCTGGCCGCGGTGGCTCAAGGGCAGCGCGGCCCACACCCGCACCTCGGGCGCGTCGCCCGTGATCTTTACGTTGTCCACGAAGTACCAATAGCGCCCGGGCGTCATCGCCGCCTCTTCGGCTTGGACGACGGCCGCGGCGCCGAGCAACGTAAGTATGATGAATGCTGCGACGGAATGAATTCTTCGCATCTTCTCCTCCTGGGCGTTGGGTATTTCTTCTTTAAAACTTAACCGGGGCTGACTTATTTATTAATAATAACATACCACCCCGGGCTGTCAATTTATTTATATGACGGCCCCCGAGGTAGAACGGCCTCCGCGGCTTCGTAGGAAAGGCCGGCCTCGCGACCGGCCTTGTCGTCGCGCTTAGGGAAAGCTGCCCCTACTCGAGCGCCAGCATGACCTCGTCCAGATGGGTCTCGGCGAACGCGAGCGAGCCCTCGTAGTCTATGCCGCTTTCCATGACCCACAGGAACTCGTCCCGCGCCGCGGCGAGGCCGCCCTTCTTCTGGTAGCAGGCGCCGAGGTAGTTATGGCACTGGGCATCCATTACCGGCTTGGCGGAGCCGGCTTGGCCGTCGAGGGCTTTGTAGAACGCGTCGATCGCGTCGTCGACCTTGCCCCGTTCCAGGTAAGCCTGCCCTAGGAAGAGCCAGGGTTCCTGGGCGCCGGGGGCCGCTTCGGTCACGGGGCGGAGCACCCCCTCGGCCTTGGCGTATTCGCCCGCTATAGCGTACGCGCAGCCGAGGTCGGCCGACGCTCTCTCCCGGGCCGCGGCCAGGTCGTCGCGCCCCTCGCCGAAGGCGTAGAAGCCGGCGCAGGCCGCCTTGTCCGACACGTCGACGTACTCGTAGCTCGGGGGCACCGCTTGGATAATGCCCGGTTGCAAATAGCGGAAGACCTTCCCGACGCCCAGCTCGGGATATTTGCACTGGTGGTTATTGCCCACCGATACGATGAGCCGCGTGGGGTAGAGGTTGCCGAACAGCCAATCCGGGTCGGCCGCCGGGATACCCCGCGAATCCATAAAGGCCTGGATTTCCTTCTCGCTGGCGGGGATGGTGCCGCCCGGGATGAACATCGCCGCGACGGAAGTGTCCGCCGGGACCCAGCCGTACGGCGGCAGCAGCACCTCCGCCCACTGGTGGCCGCCGCCGGTGAGCCACACCGCGGTGACGGTCCGGGCCGGGACGCCGGCGGCGCGGCACAACGCGCA
>DATKVX010000013.1 GCA_035529855.1 bacterium | reverse complement strand
GAAGCTCGGGTCGCATTAAGTATTAAGGATGCGAGTTGGCTCGCCGCCTAATCTAAAATAAAAAGGGCTTGCGAACAAGCCCTTAATGACTCGAGGCACCCGGAAAATCAATCTTGTTCAAAACGCCACTGGAAGCCGCGGCTCACGCAGGCCGCCGCGTCTCCCCGCCCCCCCGCCGATACCGCCGTCTCCCGCCCCGGCGGCCGCGGGGGGGTAGGGAGGGAGGGGGGCGCGACGCCGGCGACGCAGACGGGTTGCTTACCTGTTTTTACCGTAGCCCACGTGGCCCGGCTCGACCTTATGCTCTTTCACTTTCTTTTTCGTTTTCTTCTTTTTCTTTCCGCCTTTTTGGTCCCTTCCGCGGTCTCTACCTTTAGCCATTATTTCCTCCGTAACGCCGGCGCCGGTGTCTTCGACGCGCCCGGGCGACTCGCGGTACTCGTTATGCCCGAAATAACCGCGGCCGGCTCGCCGTCGCGTACGACGACCGCCGGCCCGTCCTTTTCGAATTGCGTTTCATATGCTGCTTCCCGCGACTCCTCGGAACGTGCGTGCCGCTTCTCGATTCGCGCCGGACAGGATTCGAACCTGCGACCTACGGCTCCGGAGGCCGTCGCTCTATCCAGCTGAGCTACCGGCGCGTCGATATATGGGGTGGGCGAGGGGATTCGAACCCCCGGCCTCCAGATCCACAGTCTGGCGCTCTAACCGGCTGAGCTACGCCCACCGTCGACTATCACAATATAACTTATTTTCGCGACGAAGTAAAGCGAGCCCGCGAGATGCGCGCCCGGCAGGATTCGAACCTGCGGCCGGCGGCTTAGAAGGCCGCTGCTCTATCCGGCTGAGCTACGGGCGCCTAGGGACATTATAACATATCCCGCGCCGGGGGGAAGGCGACGGCGTCGTTTTCCGCTTGTCCGCGACGCGTTTATGTATTACCTTCTAATAAACTTTAATCGACCAACCCCAGGAGGTAAAGCCTTGAAGAAAACGTTCGCGCTCGCCGCGGCCTGTTTGCTGTTCGCGTTCGCGTTGTCTTGCGGCGACGACGAAAACGGCCCGGGCCCGACGCCCGTGCCCGGTTGGGAAAAAGTGAACGTGCACGCCGCGGCGCCGGCCGTAACCATTTCCATAGCCGTCGACGGCGCCGGCGGCGCACATCTGGCGTTTGTGGACAACAGCGGCCCGTCAACGTTGGTTTACGCCCATTTTTACAACGGCAGCTCGTCCATTAATGATTTTCGCTCGAGCGCCTTCGGCGAAGGCCGGGATGCCGCGCTCGCCCTCGACCGCGGCAACGACCCCCACGTCGCCTTTTACTCCGGCCGCCCGAATTACGACCTTTTATACAAAGTTATGGGCGGCGGCTTCATAGTGGTGGATGCCGACGGGAACGTAGGCCGGTGGCCCTCCGTCAAAGTGGACGGCGCCGGCCACCCCCACATATCCTACTACGACGAGACGAGCGGCGTCTTAAACTACGCCCGCTTCGACGGCAAGAAGTGGCGCTTGGTGGTGGTCGACGGCTCCTCGGCCGACCTCGGCCTATACTCGAGCCTCGGCATGGATGGCGACGGCAATTCCCACGTCGCCTACTACGACCGGACCAACGGCGCGCTGAAATACGCCTGGAGCGAGAAGGGTTATTGGGACTTCGAGACCGTGGACAAGGCCGGCAACGTCGGCAAGAGGCCGGCCCTCGTCCTGGACGGAGACGGCAACCCGCACGTCCTGTACAACGACGTCGGCAACGGCAGCCTTAAGTACGCCACGCGCAACGGCGGGACGTGGCAGAAGACGACGCTCAACTTCGCCGTAGCGGGCGATACCGGCGCCGCGCTGGCGCTGGACTCCTCCGGCCAACCGCACGTCGCGTTTTACGATAAGTCGGCGAAGAACGTCACGTACGCCCATAAGAAGGGCGGCGATTGGGCCACGAGCGTCGTCGCGGCCTGTTACGACGGCGGCGGTAGATGCGGCCTGGCGCTGGGCTCGGACGACAAACCCCGCGTCACATACTTCGACCCGGGCGCAGGCTCCGTCTACTACGCGTACTTGAAATAGGCTCCCGCTCGACCCTATAAGTTTACCTGTAAGAAGCCCGGCCTTGAGGCCGGGTTTTTTACGCGTAGCTTTTAGGTCGAGGAGTCGAAGTCGGCGTAGGGGAGGAAGGTTTGCATAACAGACACCGGCTTAAAAAGCCGTCCCTCGCTCGAGTTACGGCTAGCTCGTGGCATTATAACACGCCCCGCGAGAGGGAAGGTAAGGGTTGCACGCGGGCGTTTACCTTTGCCGGCGGAGGGGGTATAATGAAGGCCGGCGGCCGACCTCGAGCCGAGGCGTGCCGCCCCGGCTGGTATGGCGCGCGCAACCGTACGTTGCAAGGTCCTCCTCGCGTGGTCGAGCGGTAAGGACGCCGCGTGGGCCCTCCACCTCTTGCGCCGGGACGCCGGCGTCGAAGTCGTGGGCCTGCTCACGACCGTTAACGAGGCGTACGGCCGCGTCTCGATGCACGGCGTGCGCCGCGAGCTGCTCGCGCGTCAGGCCGCCGCGGCCGGCCTTGAGCCCTGGCTCGTCGCCCTCCCGCACCCCTGCCGCGACGAGCAATACGAGGAGATCATGGCCGGCGTCGTGCGGCGCGCCCGGGCCGCCGGGGTCGACGCGGTCGCGTTCGGCGACATCGCCCTGGCCGACGTCCGGGCGTACCGCGAGCGGCAGCTTGCCGGCTCGGGCGTCGAGCCGCTGTTCCCGTTGTGGGGAAAAGATACGGCGGCGCTGGCGCGACGGATGCGGGCCGCGGGCCTGCGCGCCCGCGTGACGTGCGTCGACCACAAAGTCCTGGCGCCCTCGCTCGCGGGCGCGGAGTGGGACGCGGCTTTCGACGCGGCGCTGCCGGACGGCGTCGACCCGTGCGGCGAGAACGGCGAGTTCCACACCTTCGCGTACGCCGGCCCCGTGTTCGCGGCGCCGATCGCGGTGACGCCGGGCGAGGTCGTAACGCGGGAGGGCTTCGTCTATGCGGACCTGTTGCCCCGATGACGGGGCCGCGAGCGGCCGGCCTTTGCGTCGAAGTCGGCGTAGGGGAGGAAGGTTGGCATAGCAAGAAGGCGGCTCGCGAGGCCGCCTTTATTTTTTATTCGTCGCGCCGTACGCTCACCGCGCCCGGGCGACGAAGCGCTGGATGCGGGCGCCGTTGCACTCCACGACGTAGACCTTCCCGTCCGGGGCCACCGCCAGCGCCGCCGGGTTGTTGAACTGGCCGTCGCCGAAGCCGTACGTCCCCCACTTGCCGAGGAACTCGCCGCCGGCCGTGAAGTACTGGACGCGGTCGTTGTTGGCGTCGGCGACGAAGACGGTCCCGTCCGCGGCCACGGCGACGCCCGTCGGCTGCAGGAACTCGCCGTCCTCGGAGCCCTCCTCGCCCCACTTGCCGCGGAACTTGCCCTCCGCGCTGAAACGTTGGATGCGGTTGTTGTCGGTATCGGCGACGTAGACGGTCCCGTCGGGCGCTACCGCGACGGCCCAGGGCGCGTAAAACTCACCCTTGCCGTCGCCGTACTTCCCCCAGCTCCCGCGGAACTTCCCTTTGCTCGAGAAGTATTGGACGCGGTGGTTGTCGGTATCGGCTACGTAGACGGTCCCGTCGGCCGCTACCGCGACGCCGCGCGGGCACTTCAGCTCGCCCTCGCGGGGTCCCTCTTTGCCCCAGGCGCGTACGAACGAGCCGCCCGAGGTGAAACGCTGGATGCGGTGGTTGAAGACGTCCGCGACGTAGACATCGCCGCCCGGGCCGACCGCCGCCGCCCGCGGGCTCATGAACTTGCCGTCGCCGTCGCCCGCCGAGCCCCAGCAACTCAGGAACTCGCCGCTCGAGGCGAAGCGTTGGACGCGGTGGTTGCCGCGGTCGACGACGTAAACGTCCCCGCCCGGAGCAACCGTTATGCCCGACGGGTCGCGAAACATGCCGTCGCCCGTGCCTACGGCCCCCCACCTGCTTTCGCAACGGGAATCCTCCGCGGCCGCTACCGCCAACGCGGATAATAACGGTACTGCGATAAATATGCAGTTTTTCACCTAGGCCTCCGATTTTTCGCGGCCACTCCGGGCCGCCGATGTACTCGTAAACTATAGCGGATTAAGGAGGCGAATGCAAATCGGCGTAACGGCGGCGGTCGCGTCGAAGGCGTAATGGGGAGTTAAATACGTTAATTATATATTTGTTAATATAAACGCCGCATAGGGGCCGCGTTAATATCGTAAAGCGTTTATTTGCTAATAAAAACAGGGCCGACCTGAAGGTTGGCCCCTACGACAAGCGCCACGGACAAGGGGTGTTAGCAAGGGGCTTAAGCCCCTTGTCGGGGCGTACAGCTGTACGCCCCTACCGGAACAGCGCCTTCACCCGGCCCAGCGAGGCGGGCCCGGCTCGAGCGCCCCCAACCGCGACGCGTGTTACGCGTGCGCGCGCCGGTCCGGCGCCGAGAGCTGCTAGCGCGGCGCTGCAACAATTCACCCTTCGCGGCTGTATTATAGGTATAACGTAAAGACGCCTGTAACCCGAAAGGAGCACGTATGAAGACGCTACGCCTGGCCGCGCCGGTAATCGTACTCGTGGCCACCGCCTCGCCGGTTCCCGCCGCGGATGAGGCCGCGTGCGAGGCGACGCCGGCCGAGATAGAACCCGCCGAGGCCGTGCTGGAGGGCGACGCGGCCGAGGTCCCGTTCCGCACGTTCTTCAACCTCCTCCTGGTGGACGTCGCCGTAAACGGCGGCGAGGCCCGACCCTTCATCCTCGACACCGGCGCTGGCGGCACGCTCGTCGACGCGGCCGCGGCGGTGGTCGCGCCGGAGGCGGAGCGCGGCGCCGTAACGGTCCGAGGCGCGGGCGGCGAGGAAGAGTTCGCGCTGGTGAAGTTGGACAGCCTGGCGTTGGGCGGCGCGCGCCTCCTCGGCCCCACCGTCGCTTTGGGCGAGCTGGCGCCGCTGCGCGAGCTGATAGGCGCGGACGTCGCCGGCGTCCTGGGCTACGACTTCCTGCGCCACTTCGTCGTGAAGGTCGACTACGAGAACTCCCTCGTCACGTTCTACGAGCCGGCGTCGTTCGCCGAGCCGGCGGGCGTCGCGTTCATCCCGGCCGAGACGAGCACCGGCCACCCCATCGTCGAGATGGCGGTCGGCGGCCACCGCGGCCGGTTCGTCGTGGACCTGGGCAACCCCGGCCCCATCATCCTGGAAGGCGGCTACGTCGCCGAGCACGATTTGATAACCAAAACGTCGCCGAAACTACCGGCCTTGATGAAGGGCGCCGGCGGCCCCAAGGTCACCAGGGCCTACTCGGTCCGCATGGACGACTTGACGATTGGGCCCTACAAGGTCGCCGGGCCCGTCGTCGTCCTGCCGGCCGAAGTGGAAGCGGTCCCGCTCTGCGGCGCCGACCTGGTCGGCAACGTGGGGTGGGAGGTGCTGTCGCGGTTCACGTTCTACGTGGACTACCCGGGCGACCGGCTGGGCCTGGCGCCGAGCGCGAGGTTCGACGCGCCCTTCGACTACGACCGCACCGGCCTCCTGCTCCAATACGCGGGCGACCACTACGTCGTGGAGGAGGTGGCGGCGGCGGTACCGGCGGCGTCGCTCCTGGCGCCGGGCGACAGGGTTACCGCGATAGACGGGAAGGCCGCGGCCGAGGTCCCGCTGCCGGCGTGGGCGCGGCTGCGCTGCCAGCCCGCGGGTACGGCGCTCAAGCTCACCGTGGAGCGGGGGGACGGCCCGGCGGAGGAGATAACGCTCGAGCTGGCGGAGTTGTTGTAGAAGGGAATATTAGGGGCGACTCGCGGGTCGCCCCTACGAAACCACAACCGGGCCGACCTGAAGGTCGGCCCCTACGACAAGCGCCACGGACAAGGGGCGTTAACAAGGGGCTTAAACCCCTTGTCGAGGCGTACAGCCGTATGCCCCTACAAAACCGCCGCGCAGCGTTACTGGAAGTATTGGATGCGGTGATTCCGGACGTCGGCCACGTACAATCGCGTGCCGTTCGCCGAGCAACCGAGGCCGCTGGGGCAAAGGAATTCGCCGTTGCCCGTCCCCCGCGTTCCAAGTTTTCGGACGAAGGAACCGGCCTTTGTAAAAAGCTGTATCCGTCCGTCCATCCTGTCGCTGACGTAAATGTAACCGCCCGGGCCCTCGACGATGCCCTCGGGTTCCATATAGTTCTCGCCCGTCTTCGGGATTAGGGCCCACCTACCGAGGAAAGAACCCGTCGGCGTGAAGTACTGGACGCTACCCCCGCCGGCCTCGGCGACGTACACGTTGCCGTTGGAAGCCGCCGCAATAGACAGGGCATCGCCCGTGGACCACTGGCCGAGATAGGAACCGGTCGCCGTAAAGTACTGCACGCGGTGTATCATCGGATCGGTAACGTATACCTTTCCGCTCGAGCCGACGGCAACGCCCCACGGTTCGACGAACTCGTCCTCGCCACTTCCATGAGAACCCCACCTCCCCAGGAAAGACCCGGCCGGGGTGAAGTATTGAACGCAGGCATTGAACCTGTCGACGACGTACACGTCGCCGTTAGAGGCGACGTCCACGCCGACGGCCTTGTCAAACTCGCCGTTCCCCTTGCCGTACGAGCCCCACTTCCCCAAGAACGAACCGGTCGCCGTGAAATACTGGATCCGGTAATTGCCGGCGTCTACGACGTAAACGTTGCCGTTCGGCGCTGCCGCCACGTCGCGCGGCCACTTGAATTGGCCGTCACCTATACCCTCCTCGCCCCACTGGCCGGCGTACGCCGGGCGCTCGGGGACTTTCGGCTCGGTCGTCGAATCGTCGCAACCTAGCCACGAAAGCGACAACGCCGCGAGCGCCACGGCGGCCGCGAGAACTAAAACCCTTTTCATCTTATAGCCTCCTATTTAAACAAAGCCTTCACGCGGCCCAGGGACGCGGGCGATACGGCGGGGTTGTCCAGGACCGTATACCAGATGTCGTAGTAGCCCTGGCCGCCCGGGCGGGTGGAGCTGAAGTACATCGTTCGGCCGTCGGGCGCGAACCACGGGCAATTATCCGCGTACGCCGTGTTCACGACCGGCCCCAGGTTCGCGGGCGCGCCCCAATTGCCGCCGGCGTAGGTCGATACCCATATGTCGTAATCGCCGTAGCCGCCGGCGCGGGTGGAGGAGAAATAGAGCTTTGCGCCCTCCCCTTCGCCGCGGAGGCACGGATGGTACGCGTCGCCGGCGCCGAGGTTTACGCGGACCGGCGCGCCCCACGAGCTAACCGTATAAACCGAATAATATATCGCGTTCTCGCGCACGAAATACAAGCGCGTCTCGCCCTGCCAGGACGCTATGGACGCGTAATATTCCGCGAAACCGGTATTGACGTTGGCGCCGACGCCCGCCGGCGCGGACCAGCTGCTTCCCGAATAGACCGTTTGGTAAATGTCGGAAGAGCCGGCGCCGCCCGGCCGCGTGCTGTAGAAATAAAGGGTATTGGGCGTCGGGCCGCCCGTCCAGCAAATGCCCGGGCCGCCGTCGCGGTCGCGGGAGTTTACGGCCGCGCCCATGTGAACCGGCGCGCCGAAGTTGGGGGGCGTCCCGGTGGCGTACCAGATATCCGTGTAGCCCAAGCCGCCGGGCCGGTCGCTGGCGAAGAAAAGGTACGTGGTGCTCTGGTAAACGCCGAGGCTGGCGCTGGCGTCGAGCGAGGTGGAATTCACCGTCGGGCCGAGGTTGACGGGCGTCGTCCACGCGGCCGCGAGCGTCGCGCCGGCGCCCAAGAGAACGACCGCTAACCTGTATTTAAAAGCCATCGTATTTTCCTCCTCAAATGCCGCCGACGCGCGCGCGGCGGACCAACTAGCCCTCCCTCTCCCCCTCGGCGGCGAGGCGCTCGCCCAGCGCGTAGAACGAGAAGTCGCCGCCGATGGTCCAGGCGATGAGACGCGCGGCCTTCATGTCGACCGCGTCCCCCTTCACCAGCTCCTCGTCGACGTACGACTTGACGACGCGGCCTATTATCCCCTCGTTGGGGTCGTAATCGAGGACCTCGGCCAACTCGCACGCCATGTTGAGGGGGCACTCCCGTATCATGGGCGCGGCCGCGAGCTCGCCGTAGAACGTCTCGAAGAGCTTCGACTTGTCGACGTCGCGGCCTGACTTCGAGCCGCATATATTGACCCGGGCCAGGAGGTCCTGGGAGGGGAGGTTCACGCTGAAAGCCTTGTTCTCGTGGACGCCGCGGTTGGTGTAGCGCTTCTTGTAGAGGCTGAAGAAGACGTGCCGGCCGAAGTCGAAGGGCGAGATGTAGCCGACGACGCAGTAGTTGGGCCGGCCGTCGACGAGCGTGCCTATAAGCGCCACCGGCAACGGGCTGAGGAGGTTGCCGTCGTATTCTTTTTTCATCGTCTCTCTCCTTTAACTCTCGAGCCGATTTATAACACAACGGCCCGCCGGCCGCCACCGCGAAAAGGGGCCGCCGAGGGGCGGCCCCTACGACAAGGGGCTTAAGCCCCTTGGCCTAACCCCGCCCCCTCGGGCGCACAGCCGTGCGCCCCTACAACACCCGTTCACGCGGCGGGGCGACGGCTTGGGCAAGGGCGCACAGCTGTACGCCGCTACGTCACGCGGGCGTCCGGCGGGAGGTGTACTGCGAACGCGCAGTCGTCGTCGCCGCGCATGACGGAACGGAGGACCTCCACCCGCACCGGCCTCTCGACGATGAACTCCCAGATGCCGCCGTACCACCCGCCGCCGCAGCAGCAGTAGGGCTCCGGCGCGGGCGTCGCCGCCGCCCCGGCCCGGGCCAGCGGGCAGTGGCAATAGGCGACGCGCCTCTCGTCCGGCGTCCGGGCCGCGGCGAAGGCCTCGGCGTCGCGAGGGGCCTTGACCTCGACGACGACGTCGCCCTCGCGGTAAGGGCGGGAGTGTTTTTCGCGGTCGCGGGCCATGGCCTTGAATACCGCGTCCACGCCGCCCGTCTCTTGATAAATTTTCCGCAGCTCGAGCAGCGGCTCCTCGCCGAACTCCTCGACGAAGACGCAGGCCCGGCGTTCCATTATCTTCTCGCGCGTCGCGACGTCGGCGACGGCCTCGGCCAGCCGCTCCGTCGCCCGGCGCGACCAGGCCGCGCGCTCCTCGGGAGAGGCCTCGGCCAGGCCCTCGTGGCCCTCCAGGACCCGGTCGCTGATGCCGGGGCCGGCGTGCTCGTCGATGAGCCGTGCCCACTTGGCGATCTTTTCCTCCAACCAGCCCATAGATAAACTCCTCGCGTACAGGGTAACCGGCCGGCCCCGGGGCGCACAGCCGTGCGCCCCTACAAAAACAAACGTTGCCGGCGGCCATTATAAAGCGGCGCCGGTGCGGCGTCAAGGGGGGAGATTCTGTAGGTGGGGCCCCCGTGGGGGCGCAAAGCCTTGCGCCCCTACGACACCCGTTCGCGCGATCCGCGGTGAGCGGCGACCGGCCGGCCCTACCGGAACAGCGCGTTCACGCGGCCGGCGGCGTTTTTCCGGCCCGAGCGCCCCGGCCTAATATTGCTCCTTCCACTTGTCCTTCTGGACGTAGTAACTCGTGAGCTCGTACCTCACCATCCGCCAGTCGACGAGCTCGAACGGGTCGACGCGGTATTCCTTGAAGTCGTTCTCGTAGCACACCAGGCCCACGCCGTCGGCGTAGAGCTCGCGCCACGTCTCGGGTTTGAGCGCGTTCTCGTTGTCGAGGAAGAGTTCCTTGCATGTGAACTTGCCGCCTTCGGGCGGTTCCGCCGACACCTTGATTTTGACGTCGCGGCGGTACTCGAGGGGAAAGTCGACTATCAGGCCCGTCTGCGACCATTCGCCCACCAGCATGCCGTCCTCTATAAGACACGCCCACCCCACGCGCTTGACGAAGCACGCGTTGCCCGAGGCGGCGACGTCGACCCCTCCCGCCGGCCTGCCGTCCCTCGTAATCGTTATGACGTACGCGAGCGGGAATTCCTTGTATCTATCCGTGCGCGCCGTTATCTCGAAGGTCAACTTGTACTCCTCGGGAGCGCCGTACATGCTGTCCGCGGTCACTTTGTATTCCCATTTGTTGCCCTCGACGGTAGGCAAGTGTTTGCAGAAATTGACGGGCGGGGGCCGAATGGGCGGGACGTCGTCGCACGTCGTCGTGGCCGCCAACGAGAAGGCCGACGCCAAAATAATTGCCGCTGCTCTCGTACGCATATCTCTTACCCCCTTTGGGGCGAACGGTCACCCCTACCGGAACAATGCCTTCACGCGGCCCAGCGAGGCGGGGGAGACGGCTGGCGCGGACCACCGGAAGTACTGGATGCGATGGTTATCGGTATCGGCGACGTAAACGGTGCCGTTCGGCGCCAGGCATACGCCGGAGGGTGAACTAAATGAGCCAATCCCGCTACCCTCCTTGCCGAACATACGCTCGTAAACGTACCTGGACGGGGTGCCCCAAACGCAGACGGCCGCCAGCGCGCCCAACGCCGCGGCCATAGTTATGGCGAGCTTATTCATTTCCCTTACCTCCTCGGGTTATTACCCTTTAAAGTAAACTATAACAGAATGTCGGGACTAATTCCAATTTTAAATAGGCCGACCTGACGTAAGTGCGCAAGTCCTTACGCCCTACCGGCCGGTCGTTCCTGTCGTAACGGCGAACGGCGCGAGCTGAAGGTCGGCCCCTATGGGTATCGCGGGATAGGGGGTAGGACAAGGGTTTTTAACCTCATGTCTCCCTGCCCATACCGGCCTATTCATAGGCCGGTGGCTCACCGGCGATAGCTACGAACCGCGACTTCAGTCGGGGCAAAACTACCCGGTTGAAGCCGGTGCCCGAGGCTGTCGCCGCTTAAGCACCGCCCGTTGAAACGGGCGTATTCCTTTTTCGCTGGGTAGGGGCGACCCGTCGGCCGCCGCTACTTAAACAGCGCCTTCACGCGGCCCGGCTCCGCCCTTTACCTACCGGCGACGTCGTGGAAGAGCTCCTCGTACGCCGCCGCGGAGCGCGCCCACGTCATCCGGCGGCTGTAGTCGTACGCCCGCCGCGCGACGTACGCCCGGGCGTCGTCGTGGGCCAGCAGCTCGCTCACCCAGAAGGCGAGCGCCTTCGTGTTGCGGAAGGGGACCAGCACGCCGCGGTCGTCGTCCAGCAGCTCCCGGGCGTACCAGTACGGCGTCGAGACGACCGCCTTACCGCAGGCCACGGCGTACGCTAGCGTCCCGGAGGATATCTGGTCCTCGTTCAGGTAGGGCGTGACGTATAAGTCCGTGGCGCGCAGGTACGTCACCAGCTCGTCCAACGAGACGTAGCGGTTGACGAAGCGGACGTGGTTGTGCAGGCCCAGCCGGTAGACCGCGCGCTGCAGCGAGTTGCGGTACGCTTCGCCGTAGCGCTTGCGTATCGCCGGGTGGGTGGCGCCCAGGATTATGTACAGCGACGTGGGGAACTGCGGCAAGACGTCGGCCATGGCGCGCAACGCGAACTGGAGGCCCTTGCGCGGGGTGATAAGGCCGAAGGTCAACAGGACCTGCCGCCCCGCCGCGCCCACCGCCTTCTTGAACGGCGCCGAGCCGCCGAACGGGACGTCGGGCGTGCCGTGGTGGATGACGCGGACCTTGTCCTCCGGCACGTCGTAGAGGGTCGTCAGGAACTCGGCCGCCTTTTGGGCCTGGACCGCGAGCGCGGCCGAACGCCGGCATACCTCTTGCAGGACCTCGCGCTGCCGGGGCTTGGGCTCGGCCAGGACGGTGTGAAGCGTCGTGACGACCGGCTTGCGGAGTCGTTCCAGGAAGTCGAGTACGTAGCGGCCGGTGCGGCCGCCGAAAATGCCGTACTCGTGCTGCAGAGACACGACGGCCGCGGCGGAGCCGTTGACCAGCTCGGCCGCGGCGACGTAGTCCTCCGGCCGGGAAGCGCGCACGACGGCGCGTACCTCGGCCCCGTAAGACCGGCGGCGTTGCCGCTCGCTCATGGCGACCACCGCTACGCTGCCGTCCGCGCCGAGCTTCTGGCCCCGCCCGGCCGCCAGCGCCGACGCCATGTTGTAAGCGAAGGTCGCCAGGCCGCAACGGCGCGGCACGTACGTCGAAACGATGTACAACCCCGGCGAAGAAGACATAAGCCCCCCGGCGTTTGTCTAAACCTTACAGGTCAAAAGGTAACTCAGCACGTCGTCGAAGTCGGCGGTGGCCAGCGCTACTACCGAGTCTGCGGCGCCGTAGTAGACGCGGAGATCGCGCGTCTCCTCGTCCAGCACGGTGCCGCACGGAAAGACCACGCCGGGGACGTCGCCGATCATCTCGTAGTAGGCGTGCGGGCCGAAGACCCAGTCCTCGGTGCGCCGTACGACGCGCCACGGTTCGTCGAGGTCGAGCAGCGCCAGGCCGCAGCGGTACAGGCTGCCGGAGGCCGTCCGCCGCACGCCGTGGTAGATGACGAACCATCCCTCGGGCGTCTCGAGCGGCGGCGGCCCCAGGCCCACGCGGTGGGTGTCCCAGGAGGCGGGCCGCGTCGTCAGTAGCAGGCGGTGGTCGCCCCAGTAGGCGAGGTCGGGCGAGAACGATATCCAGATGTGGGCCTCGCCCCGGATGATGGGGCGGTGGATGAGGGCGAAGCGGCCGTTTATCTTGCGCGGGAAAAGCGACGCGTCCTTGTCCTCGGGCGGTAGCAGGCGGCCGTAGCGCGTGAAGGTCTTGAAGTCGGCGGTGGTGGCGAGCGATATCACCGTCTCGTTGCGGATGAACGACGTATACGTGACGGCGTACTCCTCCCGGGGCTCGAGCCACACGATGCGCGGGTCCTCGACGCCGAAGTGCTGCTCGTCGTACGCCGGGTCCGCCACCAGCGTCGGCTCGGCGTCCACCCGCCATTTGGTCTTGCCGTCGGCGCTGCGGGCGGCGGCGAGGTGGGAGTAGCCGCGCAGGTCCTCCACCCGCACCAGCAACAGCGTCTCGCCGCCGACGAGCGCCGCGCCCGGGTTGAAGACGGCGTGGGCCCGGTAGGGCCAATTATCCGCGGTCAGTACGGGGTTCTTTTCGTAGCGTTTGAAGAGAACGTCGGCGGTGAGCTCGCAGCTCTTTTCGGCGTCCTTCATCGCGGCCTCCGGGCCGGGTGGCGTCAACCCCGGTCCCGTTAAATATATCTTATATCGGCGGGAAAATCAAACCGATAAGGCGCGGGGCGGCGCGGGCCTGTTCCTGCACGTATCCGTGGGGGCGCACAGCTGTGCGCCCCCACTACCGGAACGACGGACGGCTCGAGCCGAAGGTCGGCCCGAGACAGGGGACTAGACAAGGGGTTTAAGGCCCTTGTCTCCCTGCCCATACCGGCCTATTCATAGGCCGGTGGCTCACCCGCGGTAGCTACGGGCCGCGACTTCAGTCGGGGCAGCGTCCCCCGGCTGAAGCCGGCGCCCGAGGCTTTCGCCGTTTAAGCACCGCCTGTTGAAACGGGCGGTATTGGTCCTTAGCCGGTTAGGGGCGCACAGCGGTACGCCCCTACATAACCGATACCACGTACCCGCCGACGGACGCCACGGGAATTACCTGAAAATCGCCCTCACCCGGCCCAGCGAGGTTGGGAAGACGGCGGGTTCACGGGTGTTAACGACGACGTTGTCCAAATCCCAGGCGTAAACGGCTACGCGCTGCGGGTGCCGGTTCTGAACCCACACCTCGAAGCGCGCCTTCACCAGGTCGCGGCGCGCTGCGGACGCCTTGCCGCTGAAGACGCGCCAGGTGGACGTTAACCCCAACCCGTACGAAGCGAAGACCTCCTCCGGCTGGGTCGCGTAGAACAACGAGAAAGTCGCCCGGTTCTCCGCCTCGAAGCCGCCGTGGCCGTACTTGTAGTCGAAACGAAACGCCAGCTCGGCTTTGGCGGGCACGATGAAGGAGTACGTCTCCATCTTCGCCCACCGCTCGGCGTCCTTGGAGCTGGACGCCCACCCCACGGCGAACCTCCCCCACGGGCCGGCTTCTTCCGGGTCCCAGCCGGCTCCCGCGCCGCTCTTGCTCGACGTCCACCGGGGCGGCGGGACGCTTTGCTCAAAACCTTCGTCGACGTAGACCGTAGCGTCCGTAAGGCCGGCCGCCGCCAACGCCGCTACTACTATAAAACATAATTTCACGGTTGCTCACCCCCGTACGGCGTTATCTCGCGTTAAGGCCGTCGCCGCCTTCCCGACGGCCGAAGGCTACGCGCATATAAAAAGGGCCAGGCGAACCCTAAGGCCTGCCTGGTTGCTATCTACGCGAGCCGCGCGCGTCGTGACGTACGCCCGTTGCACCCGAATTCTTTTTCCCCGCCAGATATTCACCCCACATTTACCCCCTCGCGAAACAATATAAAATAACCCACCAAATTAGTCAAGAAAAAAGCGACCCGATTACCTAACGCCGTTACGCCGCGCCGGCGCTCCCCATCAGCGGTAAAAGGGGCCGCGCGGGCCTCTTTCGATTATCGGGCGACTTGCCCCGCGCCCCTACCGGAACAACGCCTTCACCCGGCCCAGCGACGAAGGAACGACCGCCTCAGCCGTATCGTCGAAGTATTGGACGCGGTCGTTGAGATAGTCGGTGACGTATACGCGGTTGCCCGAAGGCGAAACGGCTACGTCATAGTCCATGGCGAATTGGCCCGGGCCTTCGCCGACCCCACCGAACCGACCGAGGAAGGAACCGGTGGAGGTGAAGTAATCGACGCAGTGGTTGTACGTATTGGCGACGAACACGACCCCCGAACTCGAGACGTCGATGCCGTAAGGTTCGTCGAATTCGCCGGGACCCTCGCCCGATTTATCCCACATCCCCAGGAACGAGCCGCTCGAGGTGAAGTATTGGACGCGGTTGAGGGTGTAGCAAACGTCGGTCACGTAGACGGTATCGTTAGGCGCGACGGCTATACCTTCGGGCTCCCGAAACTGGCCGGGGCCGGAACCGTGCGAGCCCCACTTGCCGAGGAACGAGCCGGTGGAGGTGTAGTACGATACGCAGTAAGCCCAGCGTTCGATCACGTAAACGTCGCCGTTGGGCGCAACGGCTACGTCGGCTGCGTTGATGCCGCTCCAGGAACCGATTAGCGAGCCCGTCGGCGTATAGTACTGTACGCCCCCCCTATTGGTCACGTAGACGACGCCGCTCGGCGAGACGTCGACGCCGCCCGCGCCGGGAACAGCCCACTGGCCGAGGTACGAGCCGGTAGGCGTGAAGTACTGGACCCTTTCGTTAACCGGCCACCCGTCGGTTACGTAGACGTTGCCGTTGGGCGCGGTCGCTACGCAATAGGGGTACCAGAACTCGCCGGGGCCGGAGCCGGATTTGCCCCACATCCCCCCGTACTGGTATACGGGAGCCGCCGCCCAGGCCGCGGCGGCCGCCAGCGCCGCCGCCGTCAAAACAACTAAACCCCTCTTCATCGTTTTACCTACTTTTCGATCTATGACAGTAATTTTTTATTGCGCCGTTGAGCCGATTGTGAATAAAAAAGGCCGGGCCGGCACGAGGCCGAACCCGGGCAGTATTTCCTTACGAGCGACCGGACCGCCGGCCGCGTCCGCAACGTACTCCCGTTTTCTCCGTCCCGAGCATGACCCTAACGCCTTTAGGAAATCGCCCGGTTAAATGTTCACGTCTCCCTTATGCAAACATTATGACAGCGAGCCGGATTTAAGTCAAGGGAAAACTATCCTAATCATTATTTATTTAGTAAGGTTGACATATGTTTATTTTGGTACGGAAAAAAGGGGCCGCGCGGGCCCCTTTAGCGATGAGCGACGTAACAAGGGGCTTAAGTCCGTTGTAACCAGGGCGTACACCCGTGCGCCCTTACCGGCCAGTCGCCCCTACATTACGCCGCGTCGGTTGGTAACGACCGACGCCACCGGGTCGGCCCCGGCCTACGGCGCCTCCTCCTCGGGCGGCGCGGCCCCCCCTATGTCGAACAGCGGCGCGCCCAGCTCCGCCGACGACAGCACCGCGTCCACCGTCAGCTCTCCCGCGGCGCCCCCCGCCACCAGCGACGCCAGCGTCCGCTCCGTCGCCCAGGCGCGGCGGAAGCGATACAGGCCGTTGCGGACGTCCTCCTCCTGCGCCGCGCGGTCGCCCGAGGCCGCCCGGGCGCGGACCGCCTCGTCGTTTACGGCGAATTCGTCGTCGGCCGTGGCCTCGCCGTATTGCGCGCTCAGCGCCTCCTCCCAGTCGTGGAACGTCGCGAGCGCCGGCTCGGCGGCGGAGATGACGCCCGCGGCCAGCGCGACGCGGTCGGGCTCGAGCCAATACCACAGCTGCGCCGGGTGGCCCGCGAACTCGTCCACGTAGACCATGAAGTAGTTCTCGCCGAGCTCGAGCTCCTCGAGAGGTTCGCCCGCCGCGGCCAGGACCTCGTCGCGCGTGTCGCCCCATTCGGCGAGGCCAAAGTCGGCGGCCTGGGCGGCGGTGTTCAACAGTAATGCGGTTATCAGGAGCCTTTTCATAGCGTCTTCCTTTCGCGCGCTCTCCTCGCGTAGGCCGGCCTGTATGGGTAATGGGGCGCGATGACGACGGAGGATTTCGTAGGTTTTTACTCCTCGGCTTCGCGGGCCGGTATCCTCACGTACTCGTCGGCCGCGACGTCGTCCGGTATTTGGGCGTCTATTTCGGCCCACTCCCGCAAGCGTTCTTCCAATCTCCCGGACGCCGGGAACCGCTCGATTATGCCCGCTTCGAATTCGGCGGCCTCGCGGCGGATGCCTTTTTCCTTCTCGGGATCCAATATCGATACTTCGCCGCCGCACGGGTCGTATTCTACGATTAACTTTTCGCCCGTCGGCGTCTCGAACTCGAAGGCTTGCCATTCGCAAAAGCCCCGGCCGACGATGCGGTTGAAGTATAGGTCGTCGGTCCCCAGTTCCTCCCGGGCGAAGGCGAACGCGGCCCGGTAACCGCTGAGCGGCGGCA
>DATKVX010000012.1 GCA_035529855.1 bacterium | reverse complement strand
GGGGAAGGCGAAGACGCTGGCGCGGGCGCTGCCGTTGGCGGCGGCCTTTTTATTGGCGGGGGTCTCGGTGAACCTCTACACGCCGTTGCGGGCGGCGCGGCAGCCGCTCTTCAACTGGAACGACCCCTCCACCGCGGCCTCCCTCTATGCCCACCTGGCGGCGTTGCAGTACCGCGGCCATTTCCTTTATTACGGCGTCGAGGGGGTAAAAGGGGCCTTAACGCAGTACCGCGGCGCGGTCTTGTCCAACGTCACGCCGCTGGCGGCGTTCGCGGCGGCGGGGCTGGCGTGGTTGTTCGCGAAACGCCGGTGGGCCGTCGCGTCGGCGCTCGCGCTGTACTATGCCGGGTACCTCGCCTATTGCGTCGTGTATTCTATTCCCGACATCTGGTACTACTTCATACCGCTTCACCTGGCCGTCGTTTTTGCGGCCGCTTTGGGGGTCGGCTTCGTCGGCCAATCTTTCTTGAAAAGGTCGGTAGCGTGGCGGCGGGCCGCGGCGATAGGCGCCGCGACGGCGACCCTGGCGGCGGCCGGTTGGGCGTTCGCGACGAATTACCCGTACGGCCATCGTCGCGGCTTCATCTTCGCGGAGACGTACGGCCGCCGGCTGCTGGTGGCGTTGCCGGCGCGCGCCCTTTTCTTCGCGAGCTGCGATACCAACGCCTTTATAACGTGGTATAACGTATACGTGCGGGGGTTAAGGCCGGACGCGGCCGTCGTGTTCCAAATCTTGCTTACCAACCGCGGTTATCTGACGGCGCTCGCGCGGCAGGGCCCGTACCTGTCCGTCCCCGCGGAGGCCGAAGTAGGGGCGTTGATTGAGTACGCCCAGGCCCGCGGCGAGGTAGACGCCAGCAGCGTAATATCATCGAGCGATGACTTCGTCCTCCGCAACGTTATACAGAGGATTATCGCGGGGAACGCGGGCCGACGGCCGATGTTCTGGGGGATCGGCGACCCGGGCGGCGAACTGCGAAGGTATATCGTTCCCTACGACGTCGTGATGGAGGTAACGCCGGCGGCGCCGCCCCCCGCGGAGCTCGCCCGGCGCGGCGAGGCCGCCGTAGCGGCGCTCACGGACCTGACGGCCTACGTCGGAAGACGGGGCCCCGCCGAGTTGGGCGACCCGGTATTTAGAAATATGCTCGATCTATATTACGTCGGTTTGAGCAATCACCTTCTCGATTGGGATATTGTTGAACCCCAGGAAAAATTGTATAAATCGTACGTTCGCCTCGTCCCCGACGACGAAGAGGGATATATGAATTTAGCGGGGATATATATGTTGTCGGGTCGACCGGCGGAGGCGGTCGGTTACTATCGCCGCGCGCTTGACCTCGCCCCGGGCGACGCCGTCATCCGCGCGCGGTTGGCGCGGGCCCTCCTCGCGGCCGGGCGAGTCGACGAAGCCGCGGCCGTGGCCGAAGACCTCGAAGAGGGTTCGCTTGGAGAAGCGGATTACGTCCGCGGCCTCATTTATCGCGAACGGGGCGAGAGTGAGAAAGCGCTGGCCGCGTTTGCCGCGGCGGAGCCGGATTACGCCGAGGACGCCGGGTTCTGGTGGGAGCGGGGCCTGGCGTACCAGGCCGCCGGCGACCACGGCGCCGCGGTGCGAGCTTTCGACAACGCCCTCGCCTTCGGCCCCGAGTTCCCGCCGGTGTATACCGCCCGGGGCGTTAACTATCTAAAATTGGGAAACGGCGAGCGGGCCCGGGCCGACTTCGAGGCCGCGGTCGGGTTGTACGCCGGCGACGCGCCGGCCCACTATGAATTGGCGCGTATATACGCGCGGGAAGGCCGCAAGGCCGCGGCGTTGGAGCACCTGGAGGCGGCCGTCAGGATCGACCCCCAGCATTACGTCGCGATAGCGCGCGAAGACGCGGAGCTCGCCGGCGTCCGAAACACCACGGCTTTCGAAAGACTACTGGCCGAGTACGGCGTAAGTACGTCGGCGCCGTAATTAATATGACGTTTACGAACAAAACGTGGTTGCGCTTTCTCCCCTGGGCCTTGTTACTGGGCGGCTTCGCGCTCTACGCCGCGGGCGCGGCGCCGGGGCTGTCCATATTGGATTCGGGGGAGTTCCTGGGGGTGGCGGCGACGCTGGGCGTGGCGCACCCGACGGGTTACCCGCTGTACGCGCTGCTGGGGCAGCTGGCGACGTTTTTCCCGTGGGGGGAGCAGGCGTTTTTGATAAACCTGGTATCGGCGGCCGCGGCGGCGGGGGCGGCGTTCTTCCTGGCGCTGGCGGCTCGGGAGTTGGCGCGGCAGCTGGATGTGGGGGAAATGGGGGAGGCGTTGGCGATGGCGGCGGCGGGCCTTTTGGCGTTGGCGGGGAGGACGCTGTGGTCGGTGGCGACGATGGCGGAGGTGTACGCGCTGAACGCATTATTTTGGGCGGCGCTGCTGTGGGCGGCGCTGCGTTTGCGGCGGACGGGTGCGGCGCGGGAGCTGTACGTTCTGGCG
>DATKVX010000011.1 GCA_035529855.1 bacterium | reverse complement strand
CGCCGCGGGTACGGCCGTCGCCTCGGGGGTAATATAGAAAACCGATCGCGGTCGAAACGCCCGTATTAAAAAGGGCCGGGGTACTTTACGCCCGTCATTCGCCCCAAATCAAATCCGTCTGGAAAAACCCGGCGCTATGCGAAGCTACGCCGCAACGTTAAGGACGGGGAAAATTGAAAAAGAAGTACGATAAACCCTCCATCGGTAGCGAACAAGTGTTCAAATTGACGTCGCAGGCCTGCGGCGTAAACGAAGCCTCTCCGGGGGTGTGCGCCGACGGCTTCAAGTACGAGGGATTCTGCGATTCCCCGTATAAAATCCGGAACGCGGAGTGCCCCGAATTAACCTGGCCCCCCGTCCCCTACTCTTAAAAAGAAGCGCGGCTACGGACGATCTATGACCTACGTCCTGAAGAAAAAAGAAATCGCTTACCGTAAAATCGGCGACGAATACTTCGTCCTTACGACGAGTGACAGCACCCTCCACAACGTAAAGGGCGCGGGCGTTCGGGTCGTAGAGCTCCTCGACGAGGGCAAGAACGAAGACGAAATCCTGCGCCTGCTGCTCGACGAGTACGACGCCCCCGCGGCCGAGGTCGAGGCCGACCTGGCGTCGTTCCTGGCCGAACTGGAGGCCAAGGGAATATTAACCCGGAACGACGGCTAGCCGCCGTCGCTCTCGAATTGGCCGAGGGCGGAAGTCGTCGGCGTTTTTTCTGCCTTGGAACAAAAAGAGAGCCTTTACCGGAAATTGACCTACGCGGCGGCCGCCGACCGGATTCCGATCGCGGTGATGTGCAACCTGACGTACCGGTGCCCGCTCGAGTGCGAACACTGCTACGTAGTAGACGCCCGGCCCGGCGGCGACGAGCTCACGCTCGCCGAATACATATCGCTCTTCGACCAGCTCGCGGCCGCGGGCACCCTTTTCCTGACGCTCTCCGGCGGCGAAACGCTCTGCCGGACCGACTTCGTCGACATCCTGGCAGCGGCGCGCGCGCGACACTTCGCCGTCCGCATCTTTACCGGCGGCACGTTGCTCGACGAGGGCCTGGCCGCCGATATCGCCTCCCTCCACCCCATCGCGGTCGAGATCTCGATACACGCCGCCACCCCCGAGCTCCACGACCGCTTCGTGGGGCGGGAGGGGACCTGGGACAAAGCCATGGCCGCCGCTCGTCGGTTGGCCGGACTCGGCGTCAACGTCATAATTAAAATGAACGTCATGAACTTCAACTACCACGTGGTGAGAACCCTGCACGACCTCGCCAAGTCCTTCGGCGCGGACTTCCGCTACTCGCCGTACGTCTCGGTCACGAACGACGGCGGCCGGGAGCCGCTCGGATTGCGGATGACCGACGAGCAGCTGCGGGAATATTTCCAAGCCGTCAAGGACTGGGTGGGCCTGCCGCCCAGCGAAGCGGACGCGTGCGACGAGGATATTTCGACGCCGGTCCGCTACAACGGCCGGGCGCTCAGCTGCATGTCGGGCTTCAACAACTGCTCCATCGACCCCTACGGCACCGTTTGGCCTTGCGTTTCGCTTCCGTACGATCTGGGAAACATCCGCGAAAAGCCGTTCGACGAGATATGGCACGGCGAGGAGGCGGAGCGCGTCCGCGCCCTCGTGGACGAAACCGCCGAAGAGTGCGCCCGGTGCGAGCTCGACCGCTACTGCTTCCGGTGCCCGGCTTTTTCGCTGTTGGAGGAGGGGGACATACGGAGGGCGTCGCGCGAACACTGCCGCGTGGCCCGGGCCGCGAAGGAGGTCTTCGGGCGTCCGTTACGTTAGCGTAATAAAAAACGGGGCGACGTAAAAAAGCCCGGCTCGAGCCGGGCTTTACTTTTGCGGGCCGCCGCTCGCCTTAAAGTTTCCTGTGCTTCCAAATGCCGGTCCTGAATACCGCGTACATAATGCAGCCCTCGAGTACGGTCGGGATCGTAATCGCCCAGTACACCCCCGCCACCCCCATCCCGAGGACCTTCGTAAACACGTACGCCATCGGTATGCGTACCCCCAGCAACACCACCGCCGTCACGACGAGCGGCGGCACCGAGACGCCGGCGCCGCTCATCGCCCGCGAGAGCACCATCCCCAAAGGCACGAATATAAAGGCCGGCGCGCAGATATATATGTAGAGCGCGCCCAACCCGACCACTTCGGCGGTATGGTCGAATATCGCCACCCACCGCCGCGCGAACGCCAAAAGCACAACTATCATCACCGCCGCGACGGCCGCGTATATCCCCACCGAGGCCATCGCCGTGCGCTCGGCGCGCTCCTTCTTGCCGGCGCCCAGGTTCTGCCCCACCAGGATGGCCGCCGACATCGCCAGCGCGAAGCCGGGCATCAATATCAGGCCCGTCAACTGGCCGCCGATGCCGTAGGCCGCGATGGCCCCGGTCCCGGCCGCCGCCACGAAACCCACCAGGACCATCGCCGCCGCCGCCCGGATCAACATCTGCGTGCTGGCCGGTACGCCGATCGTCAATATCTGCCACGCTATCTTGCCGCTCAAATTCGCGGGCACGAAAGACCGCCACGGCAGATGCCGGCGGGTGAACACGGCCGCGGCCGCCGCCAACCCGACGGCGTACGCCAACACCGTGGCCAGCGCCGCGCCTTGCACCCCCAGCTCCGGCGCGGGCCCCAGGCCGAAGATAAAAACCGGGTCGAGGAGGATGTTTACCGTTACGGCCCCGGCGACGATAATGGTCGGCGTAACCGAATCGCCCAGACCGCGCAGCATAGCGCTGATCATCACCATAAATACGAACGCAAATCCGCCGAAGAAGAATATGGTGATGTATCCGTACGCCAGGTCGACGACGTGGGCTTCGGCGCCCAATATTTGCAATAACGGTTTCCCCACAAGCGGCCCGGCCGACGCCATTAAAACGGCGAGAACGGCGGCCGCCGCCAGCGTCGTCGCCATGGCCTTTCGCAGGCTCGCGCCGTCGCGCGCGCCGTGGAACCGCGTGACCAGCGCCTGGGAGCCGATGGCGACGCCCATTATCGTCGTCCACACCAGCCAGATAACAAGGCCGGCCAAGGAGACCGCGGCGATGGCCGCGGTCCCCAGCCGGCTTACGAAGTACATATCGGCGATGTTGAACGCGCTCTGGAGCAGGTTCCCGGCGACGGTAGGAACGGCGAGCCAAAGGATCGGCTTTATCAAGGACCCGGACGTAAGGTCGGCGTTGCGGTAACGTTCGAACATCTAAGGCTCTCTTGGACGCATCGGGTAAACTGCCGCCCACGCGGCAGTCGGAGCAACGAGGCGCCGCCCGGGTAGCGATTTAAGCGCCGGCTACAGCCAGAGGCTCGGGCCGGCGGCGAAGGTCAGGCCGTTCATAAAGGAGTCGCCCAGGTCCAGGTCGTATCGCACTTCAACCTCGGCGCCTACGCGCCGGTGTAGTTGGAGCGAGCTCTTGGCGCTGACGTAGAAGCTCGAGCCGCTACCCGGGACCGCGTCCTCCGGCACGTACGTGTAGTTATAGTAGGGCGCCTGGGGCGGGTCCGCGCCGTGGTTCGTCGGGTCGTCCGTCTTGGTACCGGTCAACATATACGCCTTATACTGGTACCCGAACGTTATGAGCGCGAAGGACCGGTTCAAGTCGAACTCCATCACGGCGCCCACGTCGGGGCCGAAGCCGTTGGCTATAATGCCGTTTTCCACGTTCTCGGCCTTGGTCCAGTTGCCGCGCCAGAACCCGCCGAAATACGGCTTCAACATCTTGTCCTCGAAGTACCCGCGGTTGAAGATGTACCCGCCGGTCGCGGTGAGCGTCGCGTTGTTGACCTGGCGCGTCTCCGTCATCGAGTCGATCTCGTGGCGGTTCCACAGCGAGGCGAACGACGCGCGCCAGGTATCGCCCTTCAAGCCGAAGCCGAAAGGCGAAGCCGCGAAATCGGTGCTCGAGAGTTCGACCTCCTGCCAGGGGTCGACCGGCGGCTTGATGTCGTAATCGTAGTAACCGACGAGCTTCTCGTAAATTTTACTGTCGCCCGAGTCGTAGTCCCCGGCGAAGACGCCAACCAGGCCGTAAATGTAGGCCGCGGTATCGGCGGCGAAGGCCCCCGCCGCGAAGGCGAGCAGGAAAATCAACGCCGCGGTTAACGAACGTCTTAACATGGAAATACCTCCTTTGGAAACGCCTTTCAAAGGTTTGCGTTAAGCGTTCTCCGAAGCGACGACGGCCGCGATCTCGGCGGCGAGGTCGCGGCCTTCCGCGCCCCGCACGCCGCGCAGGAAGAACTCGCGGTTGCCGGCCGGGCCCCGCAGCGGCGACGCCGCGACGCCGACGGCGGCGAACCCCAGCTCGTCGAATACCCTCACGTTCTTCGCGATAACGTCGCCGTGCACGGCCGCGTCCCGCACGACGCCCCCCGGTTCCACCGCGTCTCGCGGCGCCTCGAACTGCGGTTTGACGAGCGCGATCATCTCCTCCAGCTCGGCCAGCGTCGGCACCAGCGGCTCGAGTATCTTCCAGAGGCTGATAAACGACACGTCTATGACGAGCAGCGTCGGCGCCGGCTCGAGCGTCGAGCCGTCGAATTCCCGGGCGTTGAAACCTTCCCACACCGTTACCCGCTCGTCGACGCGGAGTTCCCAAGCCAAAAGGCCCCGGCCTACGTCCAGCGCGTGGACGTGCGCCGCCCCCCGCTCCAGCAGGCAAGAGGTGAAGCCGCCCGCGGCCGCGCCGACGTCCAAACATACCTTTCCCTCGGCGTCTACGCCGAAGCGGTCCAGCGCGAAGGCGAGCTTCTCGCCGCCGCGCGACGCGTACCGGCGCCCCGCCGCGACCGCGACGTCGGCCCGCTCGTCGACGGCCGTCCCGGCCTTCTCCTCCACCCGCCCTTCCACCGTCACCTTCCCCGCCATAATTAAACCGGCCGCTTTCGCGGTCGAAGGGGCGAGCCCCCTGGCTACCAATATCTCGTCCAACCTGCGTTTCGCCAACGCCGCCCTCACCGCCGCTTCAACAAACCCCTGGCCGCGGCCGCTATGCCGGCGGCGTTCAAGCCGTATTTATCCAACAGCTGCTGCGGCGTCCCGTGCTCGACGTACTCGTCCGGGTAACCCAGCCGGGCAAGCCTAATATCGCCGGCCAGGTCGCGGTCCATAAGTAATTCCGCCACGGCCGAGCCGAAGCCGCCGGCCAGGCAGCCGTCCTCCGCGGTAACGACGGCGCCGCTCCGCCGCCCCCACTCGAGTATCAGGTCCTCGTCCAACGGTTTTATGAAGCGCGCGTTCACGACCGCCGCCTCGACGCCGTCCTTGGCCAACAGCCCCGCCGCCTCGAGCGCCGGGTAGACGAGGCGCCCCACCGGGAGCAACAGCACGTCGTCGCCCTCGCGGAGCAGCTCGGCGACGCCCGGCTCGAGCGCGCGCCGCTCGCCGGCCATCTCGACGCCGACGGCCGTGCCGCGCGGGTACCGTATCGACCACGGCCCGAGGTCGTAGTAAATCGCGCTGTACAACAGCTGCGCCAGCTCCGCTTCGTCCTTGGCGGCGCTGACGACCATATGGGGCAAGTGGCGCATATAGGCCAGGTCGAAGGTGCCGTGGTGGGTGGGGCCGTCGTCGCCCACCACGCCGCCGCGGTCGAGCGCGAACGTAACGGGCAGTTTCTGCAAGCACACGTCGTGGTTCACCTGGTCGTACGCGCGCTGCAGGAACGTGGAGTAGATGGCGCACACCGGCCTTAACCCCTCGCACGCCATTCCGGCGGCGAGCAGGACCGCGGTCTGCTCGGCGATACCGACGTCGACGAAGCGGTCCGGGAACCGCTCGCGGAATAGGCTCAGGCCGGTGCCCTCCGGCATGGCCGCGGTGATGGCGACGATGCTCTCGTCCTCCTCCGCCAACTCCACCAGCGTCTCGGCGAACACCTTGGTATAGGGTTTGGCCTCGGCCTTTTTGCGCGGCTTGCCGGTGGCGACGTCGAAGGGCGGGTGGCCGTGGTAGGTCGTGGCGTCGTTCTCGGCGGGGATGTAGCCCTTCCCCTTTTGCGTCAGGACGTGGAGCAGCACCGGGCCGTTGAGCTTCTTGACCCCCTCCAGCGTTCGAACGAGCGTGGGGATGTCGTGGCCCTTGACGGGGCCGACGTAGCGGAAGCCCAGCTGCTCGAACAACATCCCGGGCGTGAGGAGGTTTTTTATCGACTCCTCCAGGCGGCGGGCCGCGCCGAAGAGCGACTTGCCCCACGCCGGAACCGATTTCACGAGGTCCTGCATGTCGGAGCGGAACTTGTCGTAAGGGGGGAACAACATGACGCGCGCGAGGTAGTCGGCGATGGCGCCCACCGACGGCGATATGGACATCTCGTTGTCGTTGAGGACGACGATGAAGTCGGTATCCTCGCGGTGGCCGGCTACGTTAAGGCCCTCCAGCGCGCAGCCGCCCGAGAGCGCGCCGTCGCCTATGACGGCGACGACGTGGAAGTCCTCGCCGTTGCGGTCGCGAGCGACGGCCATCCCCAGCGCCGCCGATATCGACGTCGACGCGTGCCCGACGCCGTACGCGTCGTACTCGCACTCCGAACGCTTGGGGAAACCCGAAATGCCGCCGAGCTGCCGCAAAGTATCGAAACCCTCGCGGCGGCCCGTCAGGATCTTGTGGCCGTACGCCTGGTGCCCCACGTCCCATACTATCTTGTCGCGCGGCGAGTCGAAGACGTAATGCAGCGCCACCGTCAACTCGACGACGCCCAGGCTGGGCGCCAGGTGGCCGCCGGTCCGCGAGACGTTCTCTATGATGAAAGTCCGCAACTCGTCCGCGAGCTGCTCGAGCTCGTCTTCGGTCAAGCCCTTCAAGTCCGCGGGCGAATTTATACGGGGGAGAATCTCAGCCATTACCTATTCCTTACGACGATTGCCGGCCGACGTCGCCGCGACCGCCGTCAGTACGTTCGTGCGAGTAAAAACTCGGCCCACGCGGCGAGCATGTCGCGGTAGTCGCCCGCCGGAACGCCGTCTAACTCCTGCAACGCTCTCTCGTGATGCCGGCGCGCCCGTTCGCGAGCGTACGCAACGCCGCCCAGCGCGGCCAGCTTCTCCTTTAAAATGTCGACTTCCTCGTCGGTGGCGTCGTCGCGGCCCAGCGTCGCCTCGACGTACTCCCGGTCGCCCGCGCCGGCGTTTCGGTACGCGCCCAGCACGACCGCGGTCCGCTTGCCCTCCCGCAAATCGGAGGCCGCGGCCTTGCCGGTTTTGCCTTCGTCGGCGAAATACGGGAGCGTATCGTCGACGTGCTGGAACGCGGTCCCGCACGACCGGCCGAAGGCCCCAAGTTTAGCTATTACGTCCGGCGCCGCGCCGCCCACCGTCGCCCCGGCCCGGGCGCACCACTCGTACAACACGCCGGTCTTCTTGGCGAGCATATCCTCCACGGCCTCGACCGTTACTTCCGCCAGCGGGGCCCGGCTCAATCGCACGTCTTCGGTCTCGCCCGCCAGGATCGCCGGGACCGCGGCCGCGGCGAGCTCGGTCCCCAGCCGCCAGGCCGTCTCGGCCGTCGTCACGCCGTTCTCGGGAAGTCGAGACAGCAGATGCGCCGCCCAACACGGCCCCATATCCCCCGCCAACAGGGCCACCGTCAGGCCGTAATGCTCCGCTTCCTCGCCCTCCAGGCCCAGCTCCGCCGACCCGCGCGCGGCGAGCTCGTTGTGAACCGTCGGGCCGCCGCGCCGCAGCTCGTCGCGGTCGATGATGTCGTCGTGGATAAGGGTCCAGTTGTGCGTCACCTCGGCCGCGGCCGCCGCGGCCAGCGCCCAATCCTCCTCGCCCCCCGCCGCGCCGCAGCAAAACATTACCACCGCGGGCCGAAGGCCTTTGCCGCCGCGCTTCAGGTACGCCGCCGTCGCCTCCCGCAGGTGCGCCGGCGCCACCGCCGACAGGAAGTCGTCCGCGGCCAGGTACTCGCGCGCCCGGCGCGCCCGCGCTTCGATAGCTTCTATTATTTCTTCTCGGGTCAACGCCTCACTCAGTCCCCCTCGTCGAGGTCCTCGAGTTCCGGCTCGCCCTCCGCGTCGCGCGACAGCTTCTTAATCCTGGTCTCGGCCTGGTCCAGCACCTCTTCCAGCCGCTTGGTTATCGCGACGCCCTCCTCGTAGAGCGCGAGCATCTCGTCAAGCGTCTCGGGGCCCTCCTCGAGCGCGGCCACTATCTCCGACAGGCGCGCGAGGTCGTCCTCGAACGTCGGCTTATCTTTTTTGGGCAACTTCTCCGGCCTCCCCGTCGACGACGTCCACGGCCCGGCGGCCGTCGGCGAAATGTAACGTTAGCCTCTCGCCCGCTCCGGCCTGGGCGGCGCGTTTGACGGTCCTGCCGTCGCGGCCGGCGACGTTGTAACCGCGCTCCAGCGTGGCCGCCGGCGAGAGCGCGCGAAAGGCGCGCGACACTTCCACGTACCCGCCCCGGAAAGAGGCGACGGCGTGGCCTACGGCCCGCGACGCCCGGGCGGCGGCTTCGTCGACGCGCTGGCGCCTCTCGTCCAACCGGCCGGGAACGGCGCGGAAGCCGTACGACCTTCCGGCCGCCGCCACCCCCTCGCGCGCGGCGGCGACGTAATCGCGAGCGGCGCCGAGCGCCTCGAGCCCCATCTCCTCTACCTCGGCCCGGACGTCCTCCTTTACCCGCACCGCGAGCTCGGCCGCCGCGGAAGGCGTGGGCGCGCGGACGTCCGCGGCGAAGTCGGCCAGCGTCCAGTCCACCTCGTGCCCCACCGCCGATATCGCCGGCGTTCGCGACGCCGCTATCGCGCGGACCGCGACCTCCTCGTTGAAGGCCCACAGGTCCTCGAGCGAGCCGCCGCCCCGTCCCACGATGAGGACGTCCGCCGCGCCGGCCCGGTCGAAGTCGGCTATGGCCTGCGCCACGTCGGCCGCGGCGCCTTCCCCCTGGACCTTCGCCGGCCTTAGTATAATGGTGATACCCGGCCAGCGCCGCGACAATACGTTCCTGATATCCCGGAACGCCGCCCCCGAGGGCGACGTTACCACGCCCACCCGGCGCGGGAAGCGCGGCAGCGGCCGCTTCCGCTCCTCGTCGAACAACCCCTCCGCGGCGAGCTTCTTCTTAAGCCGCTCCAGCGCGGCCATAAGCTCGCCCTCGCCCCGCAGCGCGAGCGAGGAGACGTAGAGCTGGTACGAGCCCTGGGGTGGGTAGACGCCAACCCGGCCGCGGGCGACGACCTCCAGGCCGTTCTCGGGCGTAAAACGCAGCCTGTTGTTCGCCGGGTGGAAGAATACGCACCGCAGTACCGCGGCGTCGTCCTTGAGCGAGAAGTACATGTGCCGCGCGGCGTGATGTTTGAAGTTCGATATCTCGCCCCGCACCGCGAGCTCGGCGTCGAACGCTCCCTCCAGCGTCGCCCGCACCTCTTCCGTAAACTCGCTCACGGTGTAGACGGCGGGGCCGACGGGCGCCTCGAAAAGCGGGAACTCGCGTTCGTCGTTCATAACGATATCCCCGCCCCCGCGGCCCGGGCCACGTTGGCCAGCAGCAACGCCGTCGTCACCGGCCCCACGCCCCCTTTGGCGGGCGTGACCAGCGACGCCACCTCCGCCGCCTCCTCGAACGCGACGTCGCCGACGACGGTACCGTCCGCCAGGAAATTGTAGCCGCAATCCACCACCGCGGCGCCGGCCTTTATCATATCACCCGTAACCAGGCCGGCCGAGCCCGCGGCCACGACCAGCACGTCCGCGCGCCGGCAGGCCGCCGCCAGGTCGCGGGTCCGCGTGTGGCATATCGTAACCGTCGCGTGGCGCGCGACCAGCAGGCCCGCCGCGGGCTTGCCTACTACCGGCGACCTTCCCACCACCGTCGCCTCCGCGCCGACGAGCTCGACGCCGTACGCGTCCAGGATGTACAACGCCGCGGCCGCGGTCGACGGAACGAACGCCGGCCGCCCGGCCCACAGAAGGCCCAGCGACGCGCTGGCCTGGCCGTCGACGTCCTTGGCGACGGATATCCCGTCGGCGAGCTCGGCGTCCGCATCCCTGCCGGCGAAGGGCTTTTGGAGTATTATGCCGTGTACCGAGGGGTCGCCGTTGGCGTCGGCAATAACGCGCGCGGCTTCGCCGGCCTCCGGCGCCAGCTCGTGCACGACGACGCTAACGCCGACGGCCTCGCCGGCGCGGGCGAGGGAACCGGTATAGGCCGCGGCGCCGTCCTCGCCGCGGGCGAGCACTACCGCCAGCGTGGGCGACGCGGCGGCCTCGGCCACGGCGGCCTTTACTTTTTCCTTTACGGCCGCGGCGAGCTGTTTCCCGTCGACTACGGTAGCGTGCCCCACGGTTAATTGACCCCGTACGATTTAAGTTTACGCTGCAACGTTCGCAACCCTATTCCCAAAACTTTGGCGGCCTTGGTGCGGTTGCCGCCCAGCTCGTTTAACGTATTTTCGATCATATAGCGTTCGGCGTCGGCCAACTTCATGCCGACCCGGATGCCGTCGGCTTTGGCTTCTTCGACCGACTTCTGCACGTTGGGCGGGATGTCGGCGCGCGTCAGGCGGCTCGAGCGCGCCATCACCGCCATACTCTCGACGACGTTCCGCAGTTCGCGGACGTTGCCGGGCCAATTATACGCGCGGAAGAGCCAGACGACGTCGTCGTCCACGCCCTCGATGTCGAGGTGGTTTTTCTCGTTGAACTCGCGGATGAACGCGTTCACCAGGAGCGGGATATCCTCGGCCCGCTCGCGGAGCGGCGGCACGTCTACGGTTACGACCTTCAATCGATAGTATAAGTCCTCGCGGAAACGGCCCTCGCTCACCGCTTCCTCGAGGCGGGCGTTGGTCGCGGCGATCAGGCGGACGTCGGCCTGGGTATCCTCGGCGCCGCCTACGCGCTGGAAGACGCCGTCCTCCAGAACGCGCAGCAGCTTGACCTGCGTCGCCGGCGGGATCTGCGACACCTCGTCCAGGAAAAGCGTGCCGCCGTCGGCGGATTCGAACCGTCCGCTGTGCCGCCGTACGGCACCCGTGAACGCCCCCTTCTCGTGGCCGAAGAGCTCGGACTCCAACACGCCCTCCGCCAGCGCGGCGCAGTTGAGCTTCACCAGCGGCCCGTCGCGGCGCCGGCTGTTGTAATGGATGGAGTCGGCGATGAGCTCCTTACCGGTGCCGCTCTCTCCGTAGATCAAAACGGTGGCGTTGGTGGGCGCTATGCGCGTAATGAGGTCGTATATCTCCTGCATCGGCTTCGAGCGGCCTATGATGCGGTCGAAGGAAAACCTCTCGTACAGCCGCGTCTTGAGCTCCAGGTTCTCGAGCTCGAGCTTACGCTTCTCGAGAGCTTTATCGACGACGCGGCCCAGACCCTCGGGGTCGATGGGCTTCGTCAGGTATTCGTATGCGCCGCGCCGCGTGGCCTCCACCGCGGTCTCGATGGTCCCGTAGCCGGTGAGGATGACGAATGGAACCGCGGGCCACTTCTCGCGCGCCAACATCAAGAAATCCAGGCCGTCCATCCCCGGGATGACCATATCGGCAATTACGACGTCGACGGCTTCGTCTTCGAGTATCTTCAAGCCGGCGTCGACGTCGAAGGCCACGTACGTCTCGTAGCCGTCGGCGCGTAAAAGCTCGGCCAATCCCTCCGCCGCGGCGCGGTGGTCGTCGACGACCAGGACGGCCGCACGCGCCGACGGCGCCCGCGTGGTTCTCCTCTCGGTTGCGGCCTTGTTTTTAACCATAGCGTACGGCGATTATAACTTAATCCGTCGGGCTTTTCAAATCCGGTTCTTTTCGCGCCTCCGGCCTTACTTCGGCGGCGGCGCCGAGCGCGACGTACCGGCGATAGGCCGCCTCCGCGGCGGCCGTTTCTCCCAGGGTGGAATAACACTCGGCGAGATAAGCGTATACTACGGCCGAACGGGGCGAAACGCGGCGCTCGGCCTCCAGCTCGCGGACCGCGGCGGCGACGTCGCCCCTACTGCGGTAATATCTGCCGAGCAACAAATGGGCGCCCGCTACCCCCGGGTCAACCTCGACGGCCCGGCGCGCGGCCGCCAGCCCCTCGTCGTAATCCCCCGTCTCCATCAAAACCGCGGCGCAGCGCGCGAGCGCCCCGCCGTCGCGCGGCGTAAGGTTTGCCAACCGCCGATAAGCCTCGGCCGCGGCGCCGTATTCCTCCTGCCTGATGTGACACTCGCCGAGCGCGCGCCAGCCGTCGGCGTAACCGGGGAAACTCCCTACCGCGGTCTCGAGGAAGGGGACCGCGAGGTTATACTTGCCGCGGCGCGCCAGGCTGGCGCCGAGGAAATAGTTCGTCTCGGCGTCCAACGGGTCTATCTCGAGCGACTCGAGGTAGTAGTACTGGGCGAGGTCGTCGCGCCCCTGGCGCTCGTAAACCAGGCCCAGGTAGCCGAGGGCGTACGCATTATCGTCTTTGTACGTAAGGGCTTCCCGGAAGTGCGCCGCCGCTTCGTCAAGGTCGCCTTGGAAGAGGTAGTAAGTACCGTAGTTGAAGTACGACTGCGTCGCGACGCCGTCGCGGTCGCAACCCACGCCCGGGACCCAGGAGAAAGCGAGCAGGAGGGCCACGGCCGACGTCGCGAGAGCGGCCGATTTCCAACGGCGACGCCGCGCGTCCTCCCGGATACGAGCGGCGCCGTTCCCCGCGGCGACGGCCAGAACCGGCGCCAGCGGCACGCGGTACCAGTCGACGACGAAGAAGAGCACCACCGACAGCGCCGTCGCGAGAAAAAATATCGCCAAGCCCGCCTTCCGCGGGGTTCGCCCCGCCAACCCAACGCCAGCCCCACCGCGCCGAACGCGAACAACAGGCCGTAGTACGGGACCGGGACGCGGTGCAAAAAGGAGAAGTTGCGCCGAAAGCGGAAGTCCGCTTTCAACGTCACCTCGTAATTATTCGTCAAGAGCGAAATCTTGCGGCCGTAGAGCAGCGCCGCGTCGCCCGGGTTCCGCACCAGGTACCTCAGGCCGCGTTTGAGCCACCACCGCGACGCCTCGGCCGCGGTCACCGGCCGCCCGAACGCGGCCTCCGCCAGCGCCCCGCGTCTGGATTTCGTTCAGCGCCTCGGGCCTCCCAATCGTCCCCGGCGGCGACATAAACGACCCCGGCGCCCCGCGGTTGTTGCCGATAAAAAAGTTCACGCCCCCTTGCGACGAGACCACGACCCACTCGTCGGCCGCCACTTTATTTCGGACCGTTACCGCGCTTATAATCAATATTACCGGGACCGCAAAACCGGCCACCGCGCGCCACGCCGCACCCCGCCGCAGGAGCGGCCACAACGCCAACGCCGGTACGAACAGCAACAAGTTGGGTCGGGTTAACGCCGCGGCGCCGAAGAGCAACCCCGCGGCCGCGCCCGCCGCGAACCACCGCCGGCCGAAGTCGAGCGCCACCGCCAACAACAACAGCGACGCCGTGACCAAAAAGAGCATGAGCGACGCCGGTAAAATTTGCGTATCGTAGAAGACGGCCGGGAGATAGAAGACCCAAACGCCGCCCGCGACCGCCGCGGCCAAAGAGCCGTACAGGCGCCGCGCCAGGACGTAAACCAAGGCCGCCGTAGCCGCGCCCAGGACCGTCTGAGCCAAAATTACGGCGTAAAGGTCCACGCCGAATAGTTTGTAGACCAGCGCGAGGAAGAAGGCGTACGCGGGCCCGATATAGTACGCCGTCGCCGGGCCAACGCCGTTAATAATATCCACGGCCCAATTGTGGTACAACGACGCGTCCGGTACGGCGTCGACGTACGTCATGAGCGGGTCGTCGCGCACGGTGAGGAAGTACGCGAGGCGATACGCCAACGCCGATATGAAAATAATGGCCGGCCCGGGGCCGCCGATTTTACGTAAAAAAGACTTCATGCGCCGGAGATAAAAAAACGCGCCACGTCAAAATGGCGGCTAATCATAATATTCCACGGCTTTTTTGTCAATAATTTGTTGGTAACCTAGTATAACTGCGCCTCCAACGCCGGGAAGTGGCCCCGATTTTGGGATTTCGCTTGCCCGGCCTTCGTTTTTAATTTAAAATCCTTACACTCGCGCGGCCCGGCCGCGTACGCCGCCCGTATTATGAAGAAATGGCTCGTCGCGATAAGGGTACCGTTCTTCACCGCGTCCGTCGCGCCGGCGGTCGTCGGCGTCGCCGTCGCGTTCTACGAGGGTTACGCCGTCAACTGGTGGCACGCGGCGCTCACGCTCGTGGGCCTGGTCGCGTTGCACGGCGGCACCAACCTCGCCAACGACTACTTCGACCACCGCACCCGCGACGACTGGGTCAACCTGACGCCGACGCCGTTCTCGGGGGGCTCGCGCGTAATACAGGACGGCGTCATCTCGCCGCGGGCGATGTTCGTATACTCGCTGGCCTGCTTCGCCGTCGGCATTGCCTGCGGCCTCTACCTGTGGCGCGTAACGCCCGGCAACGTCGTCCTGTGGCTGGGGCTGGCGGGCGTGGCGTCCGGCTTCCTGTACACCGCGACGCCGGTGGCCATCGGCTACCGCGGCGTGGGCGAGCTCTTCGTGGGGTTAAACTTCGGGCCGCTGGCGGTGCTCGGCGCCCACTACGTGCAGGCCGGCCGCCTGTCGCCGGCGGCGCTGATCGCCTCGGTCCCGGTGGGGCTGCTCATCGCCGCGGTGCTGTACATAAACGAGTTCCCGGATTACGAGGCCGACCGGCAAGTCAACAAAAAGACCCTTATCGTTTTGTTGGGGCCCAAACGCGCGCGTTACGGTTATATAATATTAATTGCGCTGACGTACGCCGCGATTATTACTTTCGTCGCCGTCGGCGGCCTACCGACGTGGGCGCTGCTCGGCTTGCTCACCCTTCCGCTCGCCGTCAAGGCCGTAACGGTTTTGATGCGCCGCTACGCCGAGCCGTACAAGCTACTGGCGGCGAACGCGCTGACGATAATCGTCCACTTCGCGACGGGGATATTGCTGGCGGTAGGGTTGGCGCTGGGCCGCGCGGCCTAACTAGCCGAGGCGGGTGCCGCCCACGACGAGGGAAGGCGTCGCGCCCTCCTCGCGGGGCTCGAGCAGGCGGCGCGTAAACCACAGCGCGAGGACGGCGAAGGCCGCGGCCAGGCCGTAGAGTACGTCGTAGCTCGAGTATTTCAAGATGAAGCCGCCGCCTATGGCCGCGAGCATGGCGAGGCCGTTCACGGTATTGTTGAAGCCGACGTAAACCGGCCGAAGGTGGGCGGGGGCGACGTCGATGACGTAGTTGATGCTGCCGAACTCGGCGCCGGACCAACCGAAGCCGACCAGGAAGAAGAGGGCGTAGAAAAGATAGATGCCGCCCCACTCCGCCCGGGCCGAGAGGAAGTATAACAGCGGCGGTAAGATGGTGAGGAGCGCGCCGCCCCGCACCAGCGCCCGGTTGCCGCGCCGGCTCGAGAGGTACCCCCAGAGCAGGTTGGAGGTTACGGTCCCGGCCATGAGCGCGGCGAGGAAGGGCCCGGCCGCCGCGGCGCCCACCCGGAGCTTCCACATCGCGAGGCCGATGTAGAACGGCACGCCCAGCCGGCTGAAACAAATGAATACCCGGGAGGTCACGAAGCGGCGGTAGTTGGCGTCCGCACGCAGCAGGCCGAAGCCGGCCCTGACGGTCTGGAGGAAAGAGTGCTTCTCGACCACGGCCTGGCCCTCCGGCTCGCGGCTGAGAGACATCGCGAGGAGCGCGAACCCGCTGACGGCCGCGGCGACGACGAAGAGGACGCCGTACGACGTGGGGAACGGCAACGACCGTAGTACCGGCCCGACCAGGATGACGCCCGTTAGCACGGCCAGGACGCCGCCGCCGAACCGCCGGACCGTGAACAACAGGCCGCGGCCTCGGGACGATATCGTATTACCGATGACGTCCATGAACGGCGGGCCGGCGAGGCCGGCGGTAAAGTTAAGCGCGCCGTATGCGACGAGGAAGGCGACCAACAGCGCCGGCCCGGGCGCGAGCACGAACGGCAGCGCCGCCAGGAGGGCGACGATGACGCCGCGGACGACGGCAGTCCCGCGGTAGAACGGCATCTTACGCCGCAGGTGCAGGATGCGGGAGGCGGCGAAGAGCTGCGGCAGCGGCCAGCATATCGCGTCCAGCTGCCCCGCGACGGCGACCCACACCGGGTTGGCCGTCAGCGTGCCCACGAACGCCGGGACCACCGTCGCGGGGTTGAGGACGGCGAGGGATATATTGAAAATTACGCCGTTGGCGGCGGCGCAGGCGAAGTTCCAGCGGTAGTGGGGACCGTTTTCCGCGGCGGCCATTAGCGAGTAATCTAACCGAAGGCGCGGCCTTTGTCAAGGGTCGCCTACCGAGGCGACGGGAACTTATGCTGGACCTGAAATTTATCGAGGAAAACGAAAAACGCGTACGCGAGATGCTCGCGGCCCGCGGCGTCGAGTTCGACCTGGATGAGGTGCTAGAGCTCGCGGCGCGTCGAAGGGAAATGATCGGCAAAGTCGAAGCTAAAAAGGCCGAGCAGAATAAGTTAAGCAAAAAAATCGCCGAACTAGCGGCACGAATCGCAAACCCGGAGCGTTTCGAAATTACAGAAAAGGAATTAAAAACCCTTTTACGAGAAAATGAAAAATCCCTAAAACAAGCCGAAGAAATTAAAGCCTCGATTAAAGAACTTACACCGGGATTATATTTGGAAGAAGCCTACCTCGACAACCGGCTACTTTACTTACCGAACGTCTTCGACGCCTCCGTGCCCGTCGGGCCGGACGAGACGTACAACGAGATTCGGCGCGTAGGCCGGGAGCCGCGCGCGTTCGACTTCCCACCCCGGCCCCACTGGGAGCTGGGCGAGATGCTCGGCATCATAGACTCCGAGCGCGCGGTCAAAGTGGCCGGCGCCCGCTTCGCGATGACCGTAGGCACGGGCGCCCGAATGGAACGGGCGTTGCAAAACCTGATGTTGGACGAAGCTCGGAAGCGGGGTTATCGCGAGGTTAACGTTCCTTTTATGGTACTAAAGACTTCGATGGTAGGAACGGGACAACTACCCAAGTTTGCGGCTGATATGTATAAGGTGGAATCCGAAGAACTTAGGCATGTGTTAACGCCTTTCGATGGAAAATCACCACCCGCAATAACCAAAGAATCCGATTTCCGAAAATGGAGAGAAGATTTAACTGTTGCGCTGGGGGGAGGGCACTGGTTAATACCCACGGCGGAGGTCCCGGTTACGAACCTCCACCGCGAGGAAATCCTGACCGCGGACGAGCTGCCCATAAAGTACGCCGCGTTCACGCCGTGCTTCCGGCGGGAGGCCGGCGCGCCGGGCCGCGACACCCGCGGTATGGTCCGCGTTCACCAGTTCTTAAAAGTGGAACTCGTCAAAATCGTCCACCCCGACGCCTCGTACGACGAGCTGGAGAGCCTGGTCGCCGACGCCGCGCACATCCTCGAGCTGCTCGAGCTCCCCTACCGCGAGGCGGTCCTCAGCACCGGCGACCTCGGCTTCGGCGCGGCCAAGTGCGTAGACCTCGAGGTGTGGATACCGTCCGAGGAAAAGTACCGCGAGATCTCGAGCTGCTCCAACTACGAGGCGTTCCAGGCGCGCCGCATGAACACGCGCTTCCGTCCCAAGAAGGGCGCCAAACCCGAATTCGTACACACCCTCAACGGCTCCGGCCTGGCCATAGGCCGGACGTTGGTAGCGATCATAGAGAACTTTCAAAACGCCGACGGCTCCGTTACGATACCCGACGCGCTCCGGCCCTATATGGACGGCCTGGAGAAGATAGCGTAGGGAAAGCGGCGCCGCGGCCTTCGCGTTTCGGAGGGGCATATGTCGGGCCATTCCAAGTGGAGCACCATAAAACGCAAAAAGGCCAAAGAGGACCAGAAGCGCGGCAAGGTCTTCTCGCGGCTGGCGCGGGAGATAATCGTCGCGGCGCGGCAGGGCGGCGGCGACCCGACGGCCAACACGCGGCTCCGGGTCGCGGTCCAGGCCGCCAAGGTCGCCAACATGCCGGCGGACAACATCGCCCGGGCCATCAAGCGCGGGACGGGTGAAGGCGAGGGCGCGCAGCTCGAGGAGGTAACGTACGAGGCCTACGGCCCGGGCGGCGTCGCGATGTGCGTCGAGGTCATGACCGACAACAAGAACCGGACCACGCCCGAGATCCGCTTTATCCTCGACCGGTACGGCGCCTCGATGGCGGACGCGGGCGCGGTAACGTGGATGTTCGAGCGCAAGGGGATGGTAATCGTCGACGCCGACCGCGCCACCGAGGAACAGCTGCTGGAGGCGGTGCTGGACGCCGGCGCCGAGGACATCCGCCCGGGCGACGACGTCTTCGAGGTCTACTGTCCGCCGGACCGGTTGGCCGACGTGACGGACGCATTAGGCGCGGCGGGAGTGGAGTTCGCCACCGCGGAGGTCTCGCTCGTCCCCAAGAGCGTCATCCCGCTGGAGGGCAAGAACGCGGCCAAATTCCTGAAGCTGCTGGAGGCGCTGGAGGACCACGACGACGTCCAGACGGTCTACGCCAACTTCGACATCCCGACGTCGGTGATGGAGGAGCTCACGGCCTGACGTTATGCCGACGACGACGCGCGAACGGGCGGGAGTGGACGGCTCGAGCCGTCACCGCCCCGCCTGCCTGGCCGCCGCCCCCTTCGCCGGCGGCCTTGTCTTAGCGGCGCTGTTCTCGCCGCCGCCGTGGCCGCTCATAGCCGGCGCCGCGGCCCTCGCCTTAGCGGCCGTCATTTTTATCCAACGGCGCGTCTCGAGCTGGCTCGTACTGGCGGCGTTGGCGCTGGGGGGTGCCGGCTGGTACGCGGCCCGCGCCGACTACCTCGCCCCAAGCGACATATCTTTCAAACTGGACCGGCGCTTCCGGCCGGCCGCGGCCGTGGTCACGGGCGTCGTCGCCGGCGACCCCGAGCAGCGCCCTTACGCCACCGTCTTCCCCCTTGCAATCGAAAACGTCGCGCTGGACGGCGACGCCGAACCGGCGAGCGGCCGGGCCCGCGTCTCGGTATACGAGAACGTCCCCCTCCGCTACGGCGACGAGGTCGCGATAAAGGGCAAGTTGGTCGCGCCCAGGCCGGCGCGCAATCCCGGCGGCTTCGATTATCGCTCGTACCTGAAGCGGCGGGGCATGACGGCGCTCGTCACGGCCGGCGACGCCGAAGACGTAACGCTGCTCGCGCGCGGCCGCGGCAACCCGGTGCTGCGCGCGTCGTTCGCGGCCCGGGACAAGGCCGCGTCGATATTGGACCGGGCGGTGGGCGGCGACGAGGCCGCGGTCCTCAAGGGCCTCACGTTGGGCAAGCGGGCCGAAATCGACCCCGCCATCGTGGAGGATTTCCGCGGCGCCGGCACCATGCACTTGCTCGCGATATCGGGCCTGCACGTCGGCTTCGTCGCGTTCATGCTGTTTCTGGTCCTTGCCGGGACGCGCGTGCCGAAAGTAGCCGCCAACCTGACGGTGATGGCGTTCCTTCCGGCGTACGCCCTCTTGACCGGGTTCAATCCGCCGGTCGTCCGCGCGAGCTTGATGGGGATATTGGCGCTCGCCGCGGCGCTGCTCGACCGCGACGTAGACCTGTATAACGTCCTCGCCGCCGCCGCCTTGATCATCCTGATCGCCAACCCGCTGTACGTGAGCGACGTCTCGTTCCTGCTCTCGTTCGCCGCCGTCTTCGCTATTGCGGCCTTGTACCGCCCCATAGAAAAATTCCTGAAACCGGTCCCGGGTTTGGTTCGTGAGTCGCTGGCCGTGACGTGCGCCGCGCAGTTGGGCGTGCTGCCGCTGCAGCTCTACTTCTTCAATCGCTTCACGCCGACGGCGCTGGTCTCCAACCTCGCGATGGTCCCGCTCGCCGGGTGCGCCGTCGCGCTGGCGCTCATCACGATTCTCACCGGCGCCGTGTGGCCCGCCCTCGGCGAGCTCTTCGGCGGCGCGGCCTGGCTCGCCGCCAAAGCGCTAACGGCCGCGGGGCATTACTTCTCGCTGGGGCTCGAGCCGCTGGCGGGCCGCTGGCCCATACTCGCCGGCGTGCCCTTCCTGGGGCCGCGATGGGATTTACAGTTCTGGGTCGCCAGGCCGTCGCCGTTTCTAGTTTTACTCGTGGTCTTCGCAATCGGAGCGACGGCGGTACGGAGAACGCGGATAAGGTTCGCGTTCGCCGCCGCGGCCGCGGGTTGCCTCGGCCTGTGGCTCGCGCCCAGGCTCGCCGCCCCCGAGCTGCCGCTTCGCATCACCTTCCTGGACGTGGGCCAGGCGGACGGCGCGCTCGTGGAATTCCCGGGCGGCAAGACGATGGTGGTGGACGCCGGGTACGCCGGCCGCGGATACGACGCCGGCGAGCAGGTCGTGGCGCCGGTGCTCCACGCCAAGGGTATAACGAAAATAGATTACCTGTGCGTGACCCACGGCGACGCCGACCACGCCGGCGGCGCGGCCTATCTCGTAAAAAATTTCGACTTGGGCGAGCTGTGGTTCCCGGCCGACGCGGAGCCGAGTCGCGCGCTCGAGGAATTGGCCGCCTCGGCTCGAGCCGAGGGCGTCCGCATCGCCGCCGCGCCGAAGGGCGTGAACGTCGGCGGCGTCGGCATTACGCGGGTGTGGCCGCCGGCCGGCGGCGTTCCGCCGGCCTTTTCATCCAACGATTCGTCGACGGTATTGCGGCTGACGTACGGCGACTTCGCCGCCCTACTAACGGGCGACGTCGAAAGCCGGGCGCAAGAACGTATCCTCGAGGCCGGCCGGGAGTTGGGGGCGGACGTGTTGAAGGTACCGCACCACGGCTCGCGGGGCGCCGCGCTCCCTTCCTTCGTCGCGGCGGCCAACCCGCGCGCGGCCTTCTTCCCCGTGAAGGCCGGCTCGCCGAAATTCCCCGCCGCGGAGACGCTGGCGTTGTACCGCAAGGCCGGCGTGCTCCTTCGCACCGCCGGCGAAAACGGCGCCGCCGTCGTTCAAACCGACGGCCGGCGCCTTCGCGTTCACACTATGTTTTAAAAGCCCTGCCGGGCCGCGACCCGCTCCCCTATCAGGACGAGGGCGGGGCGAGCAGCGGCGTTATCTTGGCCTCGAGCTGCTCCTTCCCGATAAACCCGGGCCGCTTCATAACCTCGTTGCCGTCGCGGTCGTAGATGATAATGGTGGGCAGGCCGATAACGGCGTACTTGCCCTTCATCTCGTCGCCGCCGCGGACGTTGACGTAGTTCATGCCGACTTCGGCGGCGTACGGCGGGACGTCTTTATCCGGGTTGTCGTCCAGCGTGATGCCGACGACCGTCAGGCCCTGGTCGCGGTACTTCTCCTGCAGCTCGATGAGGTGAGGGATTTCCATCTTGCACGGGCCGCACCACGTCGCCCAGAAGTCGAGGACCAGGACCTGGCCCTTATAATTTTCCACCTTAAATTCGGAAGCGCTTATCAGCGAGAAACCTTCCGGGGGCTCGGTCGCCGTCGGGGGCTCCTCGCCCGGCGGCACGGGTTTTTCCGTCTTCGTCTTGCACGCCGAGAGCGAGAATATGCCCAACGCCAATATGAGGGGCCAAATCAGGTGTTTGCACGGCATGGAAAATTCCTCCTTTTTGATGTATACTAACATAAAGCGCCGCGGCCGGTAAACGTTTAAAAAAGGGAACGGCCTAAGCCGTTCCCCGACGCGGAAATTGGGCCCGCGTTATTTTCGTGACGCTTCCCTTACGCGCTCCAGTATGCTCGCCGCTCTTCCGGGAGGGAGCGCCGTTCGTTCGGCGAGGCGCCCCAGAAATCGGCCCAAACGGGTTTGGAGTCCATCAATCTTTTCTTCCTGTCCTACGTCAAGAGCTCGAGCGGTCGAAACGTTTTCTTTATTAACATCCTCCTCGGTCAGCCGTTTAACCGCGGGAAAAACCTTTGTCTCCATGTCATACCTCCGATATATATATCGGCACCTCCTGGGGCCGAAAAGTACCAATTATTTATGATTGCCGTCCTAAATATTGGTGCGGCGGCCCGGTAAAACGTTACAGCCTTTATGAGAATTAGCAAGGTTTAGGAGCAAGGCCATGATTTACGAGGATTTAATGGGTAAAATCCGAAGCCGCGACGCGAGCGCCGCCGTCGTGGGGTTGGGCTACGTCGGCCTGCCGCTGGCCCTGGCCTACGTCGACGCCGGCTACCGCGTTATCGGTTACGATGTTGACCCCGACAAAATAGATAATCTTCTGGCCGGCCGGTCCTACATCGGCGACGTGACCGACGAGCGGGTGGCTGCGGCCGTCGCCGAGGGCGCGTTCGCGCCCACCACCGACCCGGCGCGGCTGGGCGAGGCCGACGTCGTCGCGATATGCGTCCCGACGCCCTTGACCGCCGATAAAGAACCGGACCTGTTGTTTCTGGGCGACACCGCGGAGACGCTCTCCGCCCACTTGCGCCCGGGCCAGCTGGTCGTCGTAGAGTCCACCGTCTACCCGGGCGCCACGCGTGGCTTCGTCCTGCCCCTCCTCGAGCAGAGAGGCCTCGCCGCGGGCCGCGACTTTTGGCTCGCCTTCTCGCCCGAGCGCGTCGACCCCGGCAACAAGGCGTTCCCGCTGAAGGAGATACCGACCGTCGTGGGCGGCGTGGACGCCGCCGCCGCGGAGCTCGCCGCCGCGTTCTACGAGCCGGTGGTCAGCGAGGTAATAAAAGTATCGTCGGCGGAGGCCGCCGAAATGTCCAAGCTCCTGGAGAATACGTACCGCGCCGTAAACATCGCCCTGGTGAACGAGCTCAAAGTTATATGCGGTAAGATGGGGCTCGACGTGTTCGAGGTAATCGACGCCGCGGCGTCGAAGCCGTACGGCTTCCAGAAGTTCGCGCCGGGCCCCGGGGTCGGCGGCCACTGCATCCCCCTCGACCCGTACTACCTGGCGTGGCGGGCGCGCCAGTTCGGCCACGAGAGCCGCTTCGTCGAGCTCGCCGGCCGCGTCAACGACGAGATGCCGGAGTACGTCGTCTCGCGGCTGGAGGGGGCGCTGGGCGAGCGCGGCGTAAAATTCGCCGACGCCCGCGTGCTGGTGCTGGGCGTGGCGTACAAGGCCAACGTCGACGACCTGCGCGAGTCGCCCGCCCTGGTCGTCATCGACCTTCTGCGGAACCGCGGCGCCGACGTCGCCTACCACGACCCGTACGCGCCGGCGCTGCCCCGAACGCGCAAGTACGACTTCGGCCTGACGTCGGCCGAGCTCGAGCCGGAGGCCGTGCGGGAATACGACGCCGTCGTCATCGCGACCGACCACACCGGCGTCGATTACGATATGGTGTTCCGCGAAGCGCGGCTCGTCGTCGACGCCCGGGGCGTCGCGCGGCGGCTGGGATACGCCGGCGACAACGTCGTGACCGCATAACCCCACGCTAACGTAGCCGCTATAGAAAAAAGCCGGCCTTCGGGCCGGCTTCTTCGTCGGCGATATTTTATTAAAATGCTCACGCGGGCGGAAACGCGAACGGCTCGAAGCGGTCCTTCGCGGCCTTGCAAATCGGGCACACTTCCGGCGGCGCGTCGCGCGCGGCGAGGTACCCGCACACGCGGCACCGCCACACCTTTATCCCCCCGCCGGCCGTTTGCGCCCTCTGTTTATATTGAAGCCGGTCTTCTTTTTTCGGCGGCCTGCGTTCCGGAATGGCCCGGGCTTCCCTCTTGCCGGCGACGACGTCCTTCGAGACGTACAGCGCGCAGTAACACGCGCCGTATTCGCCCAGGTCGGCGTCGCGGTAGTCGCACGGGCAGATTACGTCGAGGTCTTCTTCGCGGGTGCCCGTCGCGCGGCGGCAGGGGCACGCCGGGTAACCGTAGCGGTTGACGTTGGTGAGCAGCCCCTCCATCAGCGCCCGGGTGAACTCGCGGTCCGGGTTTAGGTGGTAACCGCTCGCCTCCGCCTCGCGCGCGAGCTTTTCGTACAGCGCGTCCACCTCTTTAGGGTCGAGCTCGGCCATAACACACCCCCTTTAAAGTTTTAACAATTCCTTGATCTCATCCGGCCGGAAGCCGACGACGCAGCCTTCATTCGCGATCAGCGTGGGGTAACTCGCGCGGCCGGCGAGCGCCGTTATCTCGGCCTCTATCTCGTCCTGGCGCGCCGGCGGCGCCAGGTCCACGTACTCGTAATCGTACGCCACGCCCCACTCCTCCAGCAAGGCGCGGGTCTTCTTGCACCACACGCAGGTCGACAACGCGTAGAGCTTAACGTCGCCCCGGTCCACGGTCCCTTCCACGTGTTCCATAATCGCCCCTTCTCGGCGCCTTTCGAACGGGCGCCGTCGAATTACGCCCGACCGCTAACCGCCGAGCCGGCCTTTTACGTAATCCACCCACGCCGCGACGCCGTCGCCGGTCTTCGCGGATACCTCGAAGACGCTCAGGCCGGCGTTCACGGCCGCGACGTTTTTCTTCAATACCTCCAAGTCCACGTCGAGATGCGGAAGGAGGTCGAGCTTATTTATTACCACCGCCTTCGCCTCGCGGAAAGCCAGCGGGTACTTGAGCGGCTTGTCCTCCCCCTCCGCGACCGAGAGCACGACTACCTTCTCGTCCTCGCCGACGTAGAACTCCGCCGGGCAAACCAGGTTGCCGACGTTCTCGACGAAGACGACGTTGAGCTCGTCGAGCGGGAGGTCCTCGAGCGCCGCGCGTATGAGGTTGGGCGCGAGGTGACATTCACCGCCGAAGGGGCCGGTGTTTATCTGGACGATGGGGACGTCGAAGCGCTGCAGCCGTTCGGCGTCGGCCGTGGTCGCGATGTCGCCCTCGATTACGCCGGGTTTGATTTCCGCGGCCTCGGCCTCGAACGTACGCTCCAACAGCAGCGTCTTCCCCGAGCCCGGCGAGCCGATGAGGTTGAAGGCGTATACGCCCCCGGCGGCGAGCAGCTGCCGGTTTTCGTCGGCCAGCTTCTCGTGGGCCTCGAGGACCTTCTTAACTATTTTTATCTCCATATGGACCTACCTCGCACCGTCGTCTCGCACCTCGAGCGATTCTATCACCAACTCCCGCCCCGACGTTATCTCGAGGTCGGGCGAGCCGCACGCCGCGCACGCGAACGGGAGCCCCTCCAGCGTAACCGCCTCGCCGCAGCGGCGGCACGTACCCGCCACCGGGACCTCCTCTACCTCGAGCCGCGCCGATTCCAGATCGGTCCCCTTCGTCAACGCCTCGAAGTAGAACGTCATCGCCTCCGGTACGAACGTCGTCAGCGCGCCGAGCTTGAGGTGGACGACGGCGACTTCGCCGACGACGCCCAGCCGCTCCGCCTCTTCGCGGAGCTGCTGCACCAGGCTGTGGACCACCGCCAGCTCGTGCATCTTAGCATATCCTCGGCAGCTGGTCGGCGAGCGGCATCTCCAGGATGCGCGTTCCGCCCACCGTGGTGCGGACGAAGACGCGCTTGGGCTCGGCCACGACTTCGCCGATGACCGCGGCGCGCGCGCCCAGCGGGTGGTTGCGCATCGCGGCCACGAGCGCCTCGGCCTCGGCCGCCGGCGCCACCGCGACCACCCTCCCCTCGTTGGCTACCAGGAGGGGGTCGAGCCCCAATATCTCGCACACCGCGACGACGTCCTCGTTGAACGGTATATTTTCTTCGTATATCTCGACGCCGACGCCGTACGCCGCCGCGACTTCGTTGAGCGCCGCGGCCAGGCCGCCGCGCGTCGGGTCCCGCATGAACTTCAAACCCGGCGCGGCCTCGCGCATCGCCGCGCACAGGCCGCCCAGCGGCGCGCAGTCGCTCTCTATCGTCGCCTCGAGCTTAAACTGCTCGCGCGCCACCATGACGGCGACGCCGTGGTCGCCGAGGGTGCCGCTGAGCACGACCGCGTCGCCCGCCTCCAGCGGCGCCCGCGCCGGCCCGCCGCCGTCGAACACGCCGATGCCGGCGGTGGTGATGAAGAGACCGTCCGCCTCGCCCCGGGCGACGACCTTGGTATCGCCGCAGACTATTTCCACCCCGGCTTCCTGCGCCGCCGCGGCCATAGACACCACGACGCGCGCCAGCGTCGCGAGCGGCAGCCCCTCCTCCAACGTGAAGCTCGCCGACAGATACCGCGGGACCGCGCCCATCACCGCCAGGTCGTTGACGGTCCCGCACACCGCGAGCTTGCCCACGTCGCCGCCGGGAAAGAACAACGGCTTGACCACGTACGCGTCGGTGGTGAACGCGACTTGCCCGGGCGGCAACGTCAACGTCGCGGCGTCGTCGAGCTCGCGCAGCGCCGCGTTGTCGAAATGCCGCGCGAAGACGTCCGCCACCAGCCGCCGCATAAGGAGGCCGCCGGCGCCGTGACCCATTTGTATTAACTCGTCACTCATATTCGAATTTAAACGCCGCGGCGCAGCTCCCCTCGGAAGAGACCATGCACGGCCCCACCGGCCGCGCCGGCGTGCACTCGTCGCCGAAGAGCGGGCAATCCGCCGGGACCTTGGCGCCGGTGAGCACGTCGCCGCAGATGCAGCCGTGGTCGGGGACCGTCTCCTCCGGCTCGACCTCGAGCGCCCGGGCGGCGTCGAGGGCGGCGTACTCTTCGCGTATCGCCAGGCCGCTGGCCGGCAAATCCCCCAGGCCCCGCCAGCGAGAGTCGCAAACGTCGAACACCTCGGCCTGGACCTCCTGCGCCCGCAGGTTGCCTTCCCGTTTGACGACGCGGGAATATTGGTTGTCGACGCGCCGCTCGCCGTCGGCGTATTGCTTCAACAATAAATAAATACCCTGCAGAATATCCACCGGCTCGAAGCCGGCCACGGCGCACGCCAGGCCGTAGTCGCGCGGGATGAACTCGTACACCCGGGCGCCGATTATCGCGCTCACGTGGGCCGGGCACAGGAAACCGTCGAGGGCTACGTCGCCGCTCTCGCACAACGCCCGCATCGCCGGCGGTATCAACTTGTGCGCGGCCAAGACGAAATAATTCCGGATGCCCGCGGCCGCGGCTTCCTTCGCGGTAGCCGCGACGGTGGGCGCGGTAGTCTCGAAGCCGACGCCCAGAAAGACCACCCGGCGGTCCGGCTCGGCCCGGGCGAAGGCCACCGCGTCCCGCGCCGAATAAACGACACGCACGTCGGCGCCCTCCGCCTGCAGCCGCAACAGGTCCGACGAGCTGCCGGGTACGCGCATCATATCGCCGAACGTCGCCACCGCTACGCCCGGCTCGCGCGCGAGCGCGACGGCGTGGTCGACGTACTCCTTGGGCGTCACGCACACCGGGCAGCCGGGGCCGGATATCAATCGGACGTTGGCGGGGAGGAGCTTCTTCAAGCCGTAGCGCGCCACCGCCATGGTGTGCGTCCCGCATACCTCCATGAACGTGAACGCGCGGTCGGCCGGCGCAACGGCGGCCACGGCGGCCGCGACCTTCCGAACGCGTTCGGCGTCGCGAAACTCCTCCAAGTATTTCAACTCCCGCGCCCCGTATCGAACCCTATCTCGTCGAGGAGCTCGAGCGTCTCGCGCGCGTCCTCCTCGTCCAATATTTCTATCGCGAAGCCGGCGTGCACTATTACGTAGTCGCCCACCTTCGCGTCCGGCGAGAGCGAGAGGTCGCACTCCTGGCGCACGTGCGCCATCTCGACCGTCGCCATCGTCCCGTTAACCTCGATTATCTTCATCGGTACGCCCAGACACATATTATATGCTAATCCTTCTCCAAACGCGCCAGCGCCGCCGCGGCCTGCCCCAACGACAGGCCGCCGTCGTTGGTCGGCACCCGCTCGTGAATTAAAACGTCGAAGCCGGCGCCCTCGAGCGTCGGCACCAGTTTACGCAACAAGGTTATATTCTGAAAACAGCCGCCGCCGAGCGCGACCGCACTCAGGCCGTACTCGTCGCGGAGACGGGAGGCGACGTCGGCCGCCATGGCCGCGACGGCGTTGTGGAAGCGCGCCGCTATCGCGCCGGGCGCTGTACCCGCCCGCACGTCCGCTACGACCGCCTCGATTACCGGCGCCGCGTCTATCACCAGCGGTTTCCCGTCGTCGTACGAGAACTCGTACGCGCCGTCCTCTTCGCACGCGACCTGTTGCTCAAACTCCAGCGCGGCCTGCCCCTCGTAATTGACGAAATTGCGGATTCCCGCCAGCGCCGCGACGGCGTCAAAGAGCCGTCCCATCGAGCTCGTGGGCGGCGCGTTCACGCCCTTGGCCGCGGCCTCCAGCACCATCTCGCGCCGGCCTTCGGGGATATCGTCCAGAAAAGGCAGCGGCCTGCGGAGCGCGTCGTCGCCGTAGAGCTCGCGGAGCCAGGCGAGCGCCATCCGCCAGGGCTCCCGGGCGGCGGCGTCGCCCCCCGGCAGCGGCACGTACCTCAAGTGGGCCGCGCGTTCGTAACCCGCGAGGTCCGCGACCAGGAACTCGCCGCCCCAGACGGCGCCGTCGTCGCCCAGGCCCGCGCCGTCGAACGCGACGCCGATAACTTTTCCCTCGTAATACCCCGCGTCCGCGAGGACCGAGGCGACGTGGCCGTGGTGATGTTGGACCACGACCTCCGGTAAGCCCGACGCGACCGCGTAGCGGGAGGCGAGGTAGTCGGGGTGGAGGTCGCGGGCGACCGCCGCCGGCTCGACGTCGAACATCTCCCGGAAGTGCGCGATGCCCTCCTCGAAGGCCTCCAGCGTCGCGACGTTCTCCAGGTCGCCGACGTGGTGCGAGACGAACGCCTGCGAGCCTTTGGTCATGCAAAACGTATTCTTGAGCTCGGCGCCGACCGCCAGCACGCTCGTTTTATACGTGCGGCCCAGCTCGAGCGGCAACGGCACGTACCCGCGCGAACGCCGGACGGCGTACTCTCGGCCGCGGAAGACCCGCGTCACGCTGTCGTCGACGCGGCGGCCTATGGCCCGGTCGTGCGTCAGGTAATAATCGGCGATGCCGGCGAGGTGCTCGACCACCTTGTCGTCGCGGTAGGCGATGGGCTCGTCGGCGCGGTTGCCGGACGTCATTACCAGGATCTCGACGTCGTCGTCGAACAATAAATGGTGCAACGGCGTGTACGGCAACATCACGCCGAGGTAGCGGTTTTGCGGAGCGATCGCGTCGGGGAGGTGGCACGGCTCGCGCTTACGCAGGAGGACGATGGGCCGCTTCTCGGAGGTCAACAGCTCGAGTTCGTCGTCACTCATTTCGCAGTACCGCCGGGCTACGGCGACGTCCCGCGCCATAACGGCGAACGGCTTGTCCTCGCGGTACTTGCGCGAGCGCAGCTTCTCGACTGCCTCGGCGGAGGTAGCGTCGCAAGCGAGGTGATAGCCGCCCAGGCCCTTGACGGCGACGACGCAGCCGTCGAAGAGGAGCTGCTTCGCCTCGCCGAGCGGGTCGTCCGCGTCGAGCGGGTTGCCCTCGGCGTCCCACAGCGCGAGGCGCGGCCCGCACGCGGCGCAGGCGTTGGGTTGGGCGTGGAAGCGCCGGTTGCCCGGGTCGTCGTACTCGGCCCGGCAGGCCGGGCACATCTCGAAGGAGGCCATCGTCGTCTTGGGCCGGTCGTACGGCACGCCCCGGATGATGGTAAAGCGCGGGCCGCAGTTGGTGCAGTTGATGAAGGGATACCGGTAACGGCGGTCCGCCGGCTCGAGCAGTTCGTCGAGGCAGTCGCCGCAGGTGGCCAGGTCCGGCGAGACCAGCGTCTGCGCCTCGCCCGGGACGCTTTCCTTTATTACGAACGTATCCTCGCCGGCGGGGGCGAGCTCTTCCTCCTCCACCGCGTCCAGCCGCGCGCGGGGCGGCGGCGCGGCCTGTAGTTGCGTCACGAACTCGTCAATCGCGGCCGGCGGTCCCTCCAGCTCGACGACGACGCCGGCGCCGTCGTTGAGGACGAAGCCGGCCAGGCCGAGGCGTCGCGCCAGGTTGTAGACGTGCGGCCTGAAGCCGACGCCCTGGACGACGCCGGCTACGCGCAGCCTCTTCCTCGCTGTCGTCGTTGCCGGTTTCACGGGGCGCTATCCTTTAATATTCCGAGCACGGCTGCGGCGGCCTCCTCTACCGCGGCGGCGACGCGAGGCGAAAGGTCCTCGCGAAACTCGTACAACCACTCGGCCTCGACCGCGACGACCCTTACCTCCCGGGGCGCGCCGAGTTTAAGTTCCCGAAGGATGGCGAGCGCCGAGGCCAGGTTGACGCCGTGGCTGTGGCCGAGGTGGGCCGTGGGCTCGAGCGCCTCTGCCGCGAATCGATAAACCGTCCCCGGTTCGCCGCCCTCGGTCTTGATGGCGTCGGCCACGACGGCGCGGTCGTAACCGCGAAGGTAGTCCACCAGGTCGAAGCCGCCGGTGCACGCCTCGTCGACGTCGACGCGGGCGGCGAGCTCGGCCGGCAACAACTCGGCCACGCGGCGGGCGACGTGGATGCCGACGCCGTCGTCGCCGCGGATCTCGTTGCCGATGCCCAATACCAGCGTTTTGCCGCGTCTGGCCTCGATTTCGGCGGACATGGGCGTGAATTGTAACATAAAAAATTAGTACCAGCGAGGAGGGAATAAAAAACCCGGCTCGAGGCCGGGTAATCATGGCTAAGCTTATTTTACCGCGTTACGAATAGGCCGAGCTCCAAAAAACAAACCGCCCTGTTTATTACGACTCCTCCGATACCATACCGGGTAAGATGGTACCGCAAGATACTAATATACCGCGGCTTCCTTATTGGTTACTCGCCTTCCACCTCCGAATAAGCTTCGTCTTCTTCGGGCGTTAGCGTTATTATAAAAGAAACGCGAGTTAATTCTTCTTCGGTTATTTTACCGTGAGCGACGGCATCTCGGAGTACCCGCCATAGTGTTTCTTGGCGTTCGGGGTCGTCTTTCCCTTTAAAAACGGTCGAAGTTACGAAACCCGCGATGCGGTTCGTGGCGAGTTCGTCTAGCTCGACCCCCGTGCGGCCGTTCCCAAACGCTTCTTTAATTATTTCCTCTATACGATCCCGTAATGTCTGCATAGTCTTTTACTTCTTACGTAGATATTACCTGCTGCATGCAATAACCTATCCGCGTTCTCGCGCATACCTTCTAAATCGTTAGAACGTGTAGCGGTTAATTCGCGTTCCCGATATAGAGATGTCAACGTATTCGTCGTAAGGTACTTTATAAAATTATTCCAACGGCGTATCACGGCAGACACATTCGTACTTATTAATTGCGATAATAAAGGGCTCTGCGGGCCTACGGATAAAGGGTCGTGCCTAAGGTATGCTAGTAGGTTGTGATATTCCACACCTACGGGTATTGCAACGTGTCCTAACCGATACACGACCAAAGCGCTTAACACGCATTCGACAGAAACACCCCCCAAATAAACAGCTAGCGAATAATATATGCCGGCACGGAATAACGAAGTTCCTTCGTCCAGCCTTTCCCCAGCCGCCTTAATATATTCACTCGGAGTTAAAAGACGGACTCTACGAATGGGGAATGGGTGCCTAACGAAGTCTGTACCGTTCACGCTATTATTATATAGAAACCTTCGAGTTTTTCAACTAAAAAGCGCCCATACGGACGCTTTTCTATATTAAACGTATCCTGGCTTAGCAGTTGCGTTTGATCGTGCGGCGGAGCTCGCCGTCGGCGTCGTAGATGTCGAACTCGAGGGGCATATTGCCGGAGAGGCTGTGCGCCCCGCAAGCCGTGCCGGGGGCGTAGGCGCGGAACGGGAAAGCAAGCGGCCTCGTCCCGACTTTTAGCTAAATACCTCGCGCGAACGTTTTCAGCACGCAGCGTTTTCCACGGCGACGACGAAGGACGGCCTTCGCGTTCGTTCATTCCATTTCCGTAAAATCTTCTTCTACCCACACACCCCAGAAATCTTCCGGGAATAAGGAGTAATTTCCATTGAACCATTCCAAAATACTCCCGTCGTAATATCCGTACTCATCTTCGAACCGCTCGTAGAAAGTATCAAAATCCATGCCTAGTCTAATGGCTAATATATAATACCGGGCGCCGATATTATCGTTCAGGTTGGTTCGAAGCAGCCGACGGAGGATATCGAGCGCTTTTTCGTTTTCCCCGGCCTCCCACAAATCCTCGGCCTTCGCGAGTAACGCGCGTATAATATGCCGGTTTCCCCAACGATCCCAAGGAAGCTCGTCGGGCCAATTGCCGGCGGCGTCCCTAATCAGCTGCAAGGCGCGGACGTAAGCTTCGTTCAATAAACGTTCCGCCTTGGCGTATTTGCCTCTTTCCAATAATATTTCCCTCAGCGTCAAATAAGAGTCGAGGAAATCCGGGTCCTCGTCGATGAATTCCCGTAACAGCTTTTCGCCCGTTCCGTAATCAAAATCCTCCGAGTCGTAGTAATCGCAAAAATCGTAATACGCGCTCATCACTTCGCGGTCCTTATCGACAAAGACTCTCGCGTCCTTAGGCATATCTTACCTCCGGCTAAGGCCGGCCCGGGCATCCCCTTCTTTTGCGCCCCTATGATATTATCAGCCGTAAAATATGCAACAAAAAAAGGCGGCCCGAAGGCCGCCTTTTAATCGGCAGACCAGGGCCTTTAGCAGTTGCGCTTGATCGTGCGGCGAAGGTTCCCGTCGGCGTCGTAGATGTCGAACTCGAGCGGCGTCTTGCCGGGGAGGGCGTGCGTCGCGCAGGCCATGCAGGGGTCGTAGGCGCGGAACGCCATCTCGACCATGTTCAGCTTCCCCTCGTCGACGTCGCCGCCCTTGATGACGCCCCGGGCGGCGTTGCGCACGGCGAGGTTGATGCCGGCGTAGTTGTGGGTCGTCGCGACGATGAGGTTCATCGCGGTGACGATGCCGTTCTCGTCGGTGTCGTAGTCGTGGATGAGGTGGCCGCGCGCGGCCTCGATGGTCCCGACGCCGCGGCTCGGCGTCTCGGTCGGGATATTGCGGATGTGCTCGTCGAGGATGTCGTCGTCGTTCATGTAGTCGAGCCACAGCTCCGCGCCCTGGGCGCCCTCGATGATGCGGGCCCAGTGGTAGGCCAGCGAGGCGTGGACGGGCTTGCCGCCCAGCGTCGCGTACATCTTCTCGAACTCGGCCTGCGCCACCGGCGTCTGCATCCCCTCCGAGGCGTTGAGCCGCCCCAGCGGGCCGCCGCGGTAGATGCCGGAGTCCTTCCCCGTGACCCAGCCCTTCCAGCCGACGCCCTTGAGGTACGTCACCTTGAGGTAGGTCCAGGGCTCGACGTGCTCCTCGATATAGTCGAGGTAGTCCGTGCCCTCATACTTCGCGAACTCGTTGCCCTCCGGGTCGACGATGCGCGTCATGCCGTCGTAGAAGTCGACCTTGTTGTCGTCGTTCACCAGGCCGATGTAGTACGTCTCCTGGCCGCCGTATATATCGGAGAGGACGAGGTCCACGTACGCCTGGTTCTTGAGGACGACGTCCTCGAAGAGCTGGAACGTGAACTTGGAGAACTCCACGGCCTCCTCGGCGTGCTTGCGCATCTCATCGCGGGCTTCGGCGTCCAGCGGCCGCGTTATGCCGCCCGGGAGCGCGATAATGGGGTGGGTGCGCTTGCCGCCGAAGTACTTCATGACGTCGATGGACTTGGCCCGCATCTCGATGACCTTGGCGCCGATCTCGAGGCCCACCTTGGCCACGACGCCCAGGATGTTGCGCTCCGCCGGGTCGGCCGTCGGCCCTACGACGAAGTCCGGCGCGGCGAGGTAGTAGAAGTGCAGGAGGTGGTCGTAGAAGAAATAGGAGTTGTATATCATCCGCCGGAGTCTCTCGCCGTTGGGCGGCAGCTCTACCTTGTAGACCGCGTCACATGCCTTCGCGCCTGCGAAGTGGTGGACGAGCGGTCAAACGCCGCAGATGCGGGGCGTGATCCGGGGGACTTCCTCCACCGGCCGGCCCACGCAGAACTGCTCGAAGCCGCGCAGCTCCGGGATCTGGAGGTACGCGTTCGCGACGTCGCCGTTGTCGTCCAGGAAGATGGCTATTTTGCCGTGCCCTTCCAGGCGAGAGATGGGGTCGATTTCGATTTTCTTCATAACTATACTCCGTAAGGGCTGGTTCCGTTAGGAGCTTATATTAAACGAGCGGCGCTTCGCGCGGCGCTACTCGTCGCCTTCCTTGCGCTCGCCGCGCTGCACCCCCAACAACGACTTCGCCAGGCCGAAGCGGTAGAAGTAACCGGCGGGGTCGTCCAATTGGCCTAATATCCTGTCGGCCTCGGCCTGGGTGTCGGCGACAACTATCGAGGCAATAGCGGAGGCCAGTTTGGCGCCCATGTCGTTGACGTTGTCGGTGGGGCCGAAGCAGCCGCGACACGCCTGGCCCGCGACGATGCACGCCGCCTCGCAGCCGTCGCGCGTCGCCGGCCCGCAGCATATGATGCCCTGCTCGAGCAGGCACTTCTCCGGGTCGTTCTCGACGAGATGGATACGTTTGAACGCCGTGACCTGTTTCTCCTCCGACCGCTCGCGCGGGCACTCGTCGCACACGGCCTTGGTCCCGGCGATTACGGTCCCCTTGGGCGGGAGCTCGCCCGAGGCCACGGCCTCGACCGCGGCGATTACCCACTTCGGCTGCGGCGGGCAGCCCGGGATGTAGTAGTCGACGTCGACGACCTGGTCGAGGGCGTAGGCACGCTCCATCGCGCGCGGCAGCGTCAACTCGCCCTCCGGGACCTCGAAAGTCGTCTGGGGCCGCGTTCCGTCCGGGTTCACCACCGACGGGACGGTGTCGTACATCCGGTGCGCGATCTCTTCCGTAGTCCAGAAGTTGCCCAGCGAGGGTATGCCGCCCATTTGGGCGCAGGCGCCGAAGGCCACGAGGACCTGGCTCTTGCGCCGCATAAGGTGGGCGTGGTGCACGTCGTGGTCGTTGCGGACCGCGCCGTTGAAGAAGCCCACCGTAACGCCGCCGTCGGGGATGGCCTCTAAATCTTTGTCCTTGAAGTCGAGCGCGGTAGGCCAATATACGATGTCGGCCAGTTCCGCGACTTTCAAGATAACCTCGTCGATATCGACGATGGCTATCTCGCAGCCGCCGCAGCTCGCGGAGGGCATGAAGGCGAACTTGAATTTCTCAGGCATGGACTTCCTCCTTGGCCACGGCCGGGTCCTCGACGCCCTTGGGCATCGGCCCCAACTTCTTTATCGTCTCCGTAAAACCTTTCACCGTCTCGGCGAAGCGCTGAGCCTCCGAGGCACTTACCGACTCCAGCCGGAGCCTTTCGGGGTCGACGCCCATCTGCTGCAATACTTTTTTCAACAACGTAACGCGACGGAGAGCCTTGTAATTACCTTCCTGGTAATGGCAGTCGCCGGGGTGTCAACCGCCCACCAGGACGCCGTCCGCGCCGTGGGCAAAGGCGTCCAAGATGAATTGCGGGTCCACCCGGCCCGAACACATAACGCGGATGCCCCGCACGTTGGGCGGGTACTTGATGCGAGACGTGCCGGCCAGGTCCGCGCCGGCGTAGGCGCACCAGGTGCAGAGCAGGCCGACGATCTTGGGTTCGAAAGTTTCCGCCATTAGGACAACACCCCTTCGATCTCCGCCAGGATCTGTTCGTTTTTGAAGTGGCGTTGGTTCGCGGCGCCGGTGGTGCAGGCCGCGACGCAGGTACCGCATCCCTTACATAACGCCTCGTTCACTACGGAGACGCTCTTCTCCTCGTCGAACGAGATCGCGGTGTACGGACACAGGCCGATGCAGATCTTGCAGCCGCAGCACACGTCCTCGTCGATAACCGAGGTAATGGGTTCGATCTCGACGAGGCCCTTGTCCATGAGCACGAGGGCCTGCGCCGCCGCGGCCGAGCCCTGGGCCACCGCGTCCGGAATGTCCTTCGGGCCCTGGCACGCGCCCGCCAGGAAGACGCCGTCGGTGGTGGTCGATACCGGCGCGAGCTTGGCGTGCTTCTCGGTGAAGAACCCCTCGGCGCCGCAGCTGATGCCGAAGGTGCGCCGGACTTCGTCGGCGTCCTCGCGCGCCTCGAGCCCCGTGGCCAGGACCACCATGTCGACCGGGACGCGGCGATACGCGCCGATGAGCGTATCCTCGCAGCACACGACGAGCTTGCCCACCTCCTCCGGCCTCTCGGCGACGTTGGTAACCTCGGCGCCGCGGCCGCGAACGAAGAAGACGCCCTCCTCCAACACCCGGTCGTAGAATTCCTCGTACCCTTTGCCGAAGGTCCGCATGTCGATGTAGAACTGGAAGACCTCGGCGCCGGTCTTCTCCTTGATGAGGTGGGCGAACTTGAGCGAGTACATGCAGCACACCCGCGAGCAGTACCGGTTGTAATTCTTATCCCGCGAGCCGACGCAGTGGAGGATGCCGATGGACTTCGGCTCCTCGCCGTTCTCCATAACGACCTCGCCCTCGGTGTAGCCGTCGGCCCGGTTCATCAATTCGAACTCCAAACCCGAGATGACGTTGGGGAGTACGCCGTACCCCAGCTCCCGAATGCGCCGCGGGTCGAAGGTCTTGAAACCGGTGGCGATGATTATGGTCCCGATGTCGAGCTCGAGCTCCTCCTCGGCCGCGTCGAGGTCGACGGCTTCCTTGGGGCAGATGTCCTCGCAGATGCGGCAGGCGTCCAAACCCTCCTCGGCCTGCGTGAAATGGATGCACTCGGAAGTCTCGACATACGGCACGTTGGGCACGGCCTGCTTTATCGGGACCCGTATCGCCGAATTGGACGAGAGCGTCAGCTCGTCGTGGACGATCGCGCGGCCGAGGCGGTCGACGGCCGTGATGGCCCCCGTGGGGCACACCGAGGCGCACGCGCCGCAGGCGATGCATTCGTCCGAGGGCCGGCCGTACGGCGGCGCCACCTCCGCCTCGTGGCCGCGTTGGACGAAGCCTATGGCGTAGGCCTGGACGCGCTGCTCGCACAAGCGGACGCACAGGCCGCAGAGGATGCACTTGCGCGGCTCGTCGCCGTCGCGCGCCGCGGCGGGGAAGCGCGAGCGGTCGACGCCGTACTCCTTCGCCAGCTCGTGCAGGACCTCGGCGTCGGGCGCCTGGGCCAGCAGCAGCTCCAAAACCATTTTGCGTGCCCGCCGAACGTCCTCGTCGTCGGTAACGACCTCCATACCGTCGGTGGCCGGGAGCACGCACGAGGCGGCGAGCCGGGGCGCCCCGCCCTTCTCGGTTACTTTGACCTGGCAGAGACGGCAGGAGCCGTAGGGCTCGAGAAAATCCACGTAGCAGAGCGTCGGGACGTCGACGTTGGCGGCTTTACAGGCGTCCAGAACCGTCTTCCCTTCTTCCAGTTCGACCGCTTTGCCGTTAACAGTGAGGTTCAACATGGACCGACTCCTTTTGCCATTAACGGCGGACTATGGCGTCCTGGTTACATACGTCGTAACAGGCCGCGCACTTGATGCACTTGGCGGCGTCGAGGACGTGGGGCTGGTCTTTCGCCCCGGTAATGGCGCCCTCGGAACACACTTTGGCGCACGCGCCGCACCCGGTGCATTTATCCTCCAATATCGAGTACGTAATGAGCGCTTTGCATATTCCCGCGGGGCACTTCTTGTCGCGTATGTGGGCCTCGTACTCGTCGCGGAAGAACCGTATCGTCGAGAGCAGCGGGTTGGGGGCGGTGGTGCCCAGGCCGCAGAGCGCCGTCTCCTTGACGGTCCGGCCCAGCTCCTCCAGGAGCTCAACGTCGCCCTCCCGGCCTTCGCCCTTCGTTATCCGCTTGCAGATGTCGTGCATCTGCTTCACGCCCTCGCGGCAGGGCGTGCATTTCCCGCAGGACTCCTCCTGCAAAAAGTCGAGGAAGTACCGGGCGACCTCGACCATGCAGGTGTCGTTGTCCATGACCACCATACCGCCCGAGCCCATCATCGAACCGGCCGTGGTCAAGGCGTCGAAGTCTATCTTGAGGTCGAGGTTGTCCCCGGGAATACACCCGCCGGACGGCCCGCCCGTTTGCACGGCCTTAAACTCGCGCCGACGCGGTATCCCGCCGCCGACGTCGAAGACGACCTCGCGTAGCGTAATGCCCATCGGCACTTCGACCAGGCCGGTGTTGTTGACGTTGCCGACCAGCGAGAAGACCTTGGTGCCCTTGCTGTTCTCCGTGCCGATGCCCGCGAACCAATCGCCGCCGCGGTTCATTATGACCGGGACGTTGGCCCAGGTCTCGACGTTATTGATTATGGTCGGCTTGCCGAAGAGACCTTTTTGCGCCGGGTACGGCGGCCGCGGCCGCGGCATACCGCGCTCGCCCTCGATGGAGGCCAACAGCGCCGTCTCCTCGCCGCACACGAAAGCGCCCGCGCCGCGGGCGATCTTGACGTCGAAATCCAAACCCGAACCGAGGATGTTCTTGCCCAGCAGGCCGGCCCCGCGCAGCTTATCGAGCGCCACGCCCAAAACGTCGACGGCGTGGGGGTACTCGCGCCGCACGTATATATACCCTTCCTTGCAGTCGCCGACGGCGCACGCGCCGATAATCATCCCCTCGATGACGGCGAAGGGGTCGCCCTCCAGAACGCTGCGGTCCATGTACGCGCCCGGGTCGCCCTCGTCCGCGTTGCAGACGACGTACTTCTCGTCCCCGGCCGCGGCCCGGCAATAATCCCATTTCTTACCCGTTGAAAAGCCTGCGCCGCCGCGGCCCCTGAGGCCCGATTTCGTTACGTTCTCGATCACTTCCTCGGACGATCTATCGTGGAGCGCTTTATACAGGCCGAAGAAGCCGCCCCGGCCTATATACTCTTCCAATTCCGTCGGGTTAATGAACCCGCAATCCCGCAGCGCGATTTTCAACTGGTTCTTGAAGAACGGGAGGTCCTGGTACGTAAGCACTTCGGCAAGGTCGCCGTCGCCCGCCGAAACGCCATACGGCTTGATAGTACCGTCGGTAATGAATTCCTCGGACTCGAGCCGGCATAACGCCCACGAAGCCTTGTCTTCGCCGGCGGCGAGTGCCGCTACCAGCTTCTCGGCCTTGGAGGGGGTAATCTTTTTATAGATTACGCGCGAGTGCCCCGGCCGCCAGACGTCGACCAACGGTTCGACCGCGCAGAACCCTATGCACCCGGTAGGTACGACGTCGGCGTCGTAGCCTTCCCGCTGCACGGCGTTGACCAAAGCCAACATCACGGGGTCCGCTCCGTTGGCTTTACCGCACGTGGCGGAGCCCACGGCGATGCGCACCTTCGCCGGGTAAAGCGCGGCCAAGCCCCTTTCCTTTGCGTCGTGGAGGTCCTTCAGATTCGCTATCGCCATATCAACCACCTAAGCCGTCCGTCAGGCTCCGGTAAGACCCTCGGCCTACGCTGCGGTTACCTTCTCCTCTTCCGCGGCGCCCTCTTTCAGTTTCCGGATAATTTCTCCGGCCTTCGTCGTAGTCACGTGACCGTAATATTCCTCGTTCGCCACTATGATGGGCCCTAACGCGCACGCGCCAACGCAGTGCACGCTCTCGAGCGAGACGTCGCCGTCATCGGAGGTCTCCCCCGGCGCCACGCCGGTCTCGTCGATGACCTTCTCCAGAATCGCCTGCGCGCCGCGGACGATACACGCCGTACCGGTGCACACCTTGACGTGAGACCTTCCCTGCGGCGCGCCGGAAAACGCGTTGTAAAAAGTCGAAAGGCCGAGGATACGCTCCAGCGGAACGTGGAGCCTTTCGGCGGCCATAATGAGGACCTTCTCCGGGACGTAGTTGAACTCGTCCTGGACATCCAACAACAGCTCGATTAAACTGGCGTCACTCCGGCGGAAATTTTCCACCAACGTCTCGGCCCGTTCCATATCGATAGCCATATCGTATCCTCCCGCAACCGCGGCGCCGGCCGGCTGGGGCGTTATTCCCCGGCCGCGGCCCGGGCCTTTTCTTTCTCCTCGAGTTTCTTGGCCTTAATAGTCGTACCCTCGATCGCGATGATAAGCTTGGAGGGGTACGGTATGCGCGGGCATTTCTCCATACAGTCGCCGCAGCTGTTGCACTTCTCGAGGTCGACGTACCGCGCTTTCTTTTTAACCGTCACCTTGAAGTTGCCGACGAAGCCGTCCACGTTGGTGACTTCGGAATAGGTGAGGAGCTCGATATTAGGGTGGACGCCGACGTCCACCATCTTGGGCGTCAGGATGCAGGCGGCGCAGTCGAGCGTGGGGAAGGTTTTGTCGAATACCGACATATGGCCGCCGATACTGGCCTCGCGCTCGACGAGGTATACTTTCTTGCCGGCGTCGGCGATGTCGAGCGCGGCCTGAATGCCGGCGATGCCGCCGCCGACCACCAACGCCGCGGGCGTAACCTCCACCACCGTGGGGGTCAGCGCCTCCTGCAGCGCTACCCGCCGCACCTCGCCGTGGATGAGCTGCTTCGCCTTGTCGGTGGCCAGCTCGCGGTCCTCCGAAACCCACGAGACGTGTTCGCGGATGTTGGCCATCGCGAACAGGTACGGGTTAAGACCCGCCTCGGCGCACGTGCGCCGGAACGTCCGCTCGTGCATCAAGGGCGAGCAGGAGGCCACGACGACGCGGTTGAGGCCCAGCTCGCGGATGTCTTTTTTTATAAGCTCCTGGCCGGGGTCGGAACACATGAACTGGTATTCGCGCGCTACGACGACGCCGGGCAACTTCACCGCGTCCTCCACCACCGCCGGCACGTCGACCATACCCAGGATGTTGTGGCCGCAGTGACAGACGTAGACGCCGGTTCTCGGTTCTTCCTCTTCGCCGGTTTTGGGTTCTTCTTCCGCTACCATCGTTACCTCCGGCTCAGACTATCTTTGCCAACAAGGCGTCAGCGGATACCCTGTGGTTATCGATGTCGAGCTCGCCGGGCGGGACGCCCAGCGCGAGCCCCACGATTTGCGTAAAATATAAGACGGGGATGTTGAACTCCTCGCCGTAGTAATCGCCGGCTTCCTTCTGGAAGTTGTCGAGGTTGAACTGGCAGAGGGGACAGCAGGTCACGATCCCGTCGGCGCCGTGCTCCTGGGCGGTCTTGAGCAGCAGGCCGACCATGCGCGCCGCGATCTCGGGTTGGGTAGTTATGAAGGTCCCGGCGCAGCACTTGGCCTTCACCGGGTAATACGCCACCTGGGCGCCCAACAGCTTCAGGTAGTCGTCGAACTTCGTGGGTTGGTCGTAGTCGTCGAATTCGTTCTTGGGCCGGACGATCTGGCAACCGTAATAAGGCGCGAGCCGCACCATCGCCAAATCGCGGATAATCTTGGCCTTGAGGACTTCCTCCGGTACGTCGTTGATGTAGACGTCGAGTAAGTGGCGGACGCGGACCTTGCCCTCGTAGCGAAGGTCGGCGGCGGCCAGCGCGTCGTTGACGACGCCGAACAACTTCGGGTCCTCGGCCATGTAGTGCACGGCGTTGTTGAGGACCGCGAAGCACGCGCTGCACGGCGCGACGACCTCGACCGCGCCGTTGGACGAGGACGACATCTTTTCCGCTATCGCCAGGTTGCGGCTCGCGACGGAGAAGGCCTCGACGTGGTCGTAGGACATATAGGCCGTAGCGCCGCAGCAATTCCAGTCCTCGACCTCTCTCAAATCCAACCCCAGCGCCGGCGCCGTGGCCTCTATCGACCGGCCGTAGGGTTTCGCCGTCGCTTCGATAGAACACCCGGGGTAGTACGCGTACGTCGTCATGGCCGCATCGCCGCCTCTTCGCGCGACCTCGCTATTATCTTTCTAACGTCGCTCGCGCTCTTGGATTTCTTGGGGAACACCTCGAGCCGGCCGGTCGTGAGGAGGCTCAAACCCATCCCGGCGTATTTGAACGCGCCGAAGATGTTGGTGGCCAGGAAGTACCTCATCAAGAGCCACATCTCGTTGCTGCGGCCCAGCCAGCGGACGACGCCCGCGAAATTCTTCGCCAGCGCCCGGGCCCGCTTCGACGCCGGGTTCTCGTACCGCTCGCGCATGGCCATCTGTTTTAACTTGTAGAAGAAATCGGTCAGCTTGATCTCTTTGGGGCACTTGACGTAGCAGGAGTAACAGGAGGCGCACATCCAGATCATGTTGCTGCCCAGGACGCGGTCGCGGTAACCGGCGCGGGTGAGGGCCATCACCTCGCGCGGCGTATAATCCATGTCGCGGGCGGTGGGGCAAGTCCCGGAGCACGTGCCGCACTGGATGCACGCCGCCACCGCCTCGCCCCCCGGCATAGCGAGGATCTCGTTCAAGAAGCCCAGGTCGGGCGTCTCGCGCCAAATAGCTTTGCCTACCTCGGCCATAAGGCCTCCTTAGACGGTTCGGTAAGCTCCGAAATTTTGGGATTTGCGCAGCTTTTTCTTAAGCCACGACGAAGGAGCTTAGCTGCAAAGATGTCGGAACCGCCGTGGCGCTTTAGAACTCTCACGTTGAACTTCAGCTCAGCAAGATGGCAAACTCTAATACCGTGCCCTCGCCCACCTTCGACGTTATCTTTAAAAAATCGACGTTACCCCGTATGTTGGGAAGGCCCAAGCCGGCGCCGAAGCCCATCTCGCGAACTTCGGGGGTGGCGGTGGTCCAACCAGGTTGCATCGCTTGTTCGATATCCGGTATCCCCGGGCCCCGGTCTTCGACGACCACGTATATGCACAGCGGCGTTACGCGCGCCTTTATGTTACCCTCCCTGGCGTAGACCGTAACGTTGACCTCGGCCTCGAAGCACGCTATCGCCGCGCGCCGGACCACCTGGGGCGATATGGCCAATTTCTTTATCAGCCGCTTTATCTGGATGGCGCCGGCCCCGGCGGTGGCGAAGTCGCCCCCCATTATCCTTTTTTCGGTCTCGATGGCCTCGTCGGCCGCCACCCCCGCGCAACCTCTGACCTTGTCGAAGTCTATTCCCTCCCGGGTCCAGATAAAATCGGCGCCGGTCATCGCGCGCCGCTATTCCCCTCTGCCGGGTGGGATATACGCCCCGCTCTTCGCGCCGAGTTGGTAGACCAAGCCGCACGACTCGTACATCGTCTTGGGCGTAAGTATCACCGGAAGGCCGATCTCGCGGGCGTAATCGACGACTTCCGCCTCCGGCGCCTTACCGCGCACGAAGCAAATACCGATAAGGTCGATCATGTCCGCGGCGCGTAATATCTGGATCTTCGCCAGGCCGGTGATAAGAAACGCCTCGACGTCCCTACAGCAGAGGATGTCGCTGACGAGGTCCGAGGATATCACGACGCCGACGTCGCGGTCCAAGCCGTCTTCGCCGGTCAAGACTTCGGCGCCGAGCTTTTCTGCAATATCGCGTATCCTTACGGCCAAAGGGGATACTCCGCCCGGGAGCTTTAGTAATTTGCTACGTTTTTCACAAACCCGCCTAAAAACTAATCGCGCTAAGGTTAAATCCGCGCCATTAAGAAGGTGAAATAAACGGAACGTGATTTTAAAAGAACCGGTTTCAAATGTCAAGGTTTTTTTCGGCGTCCGACCCCCAAACGCCCCACGAAGGCCGGCAAAAACGGCTTCGCCCCGAACGTCCCGAAACGTATCCCGGGAGCCGTCGCCTTAGGCCGCTACCCCTTGATGACCCCCAACGGCTCGAGGCGCGCCACCGCCTTCGAAATGCCGGCGTTGGTCACGACGTTGACTACGTCGCTCACGTCCTTGTAGGCGTCGCTCATCTCCTCGGCCAGCGTCTTGGGCGAGCGGCACACGACCTCGACGCCGCGGTCCTCCAGCTCGCGCGAGATGGAGCGGCCCTTGGCCCGCCTCGTCGCCTCCTTGCGGCTCATTACGCGGCCCGCGCCGTGGCAGGTCGAGCCCCAGGTCTCGGCCATCGCGCGCGCGGTGCCCAGCAAGACGAACGACTCGGTGCCCATATCCCCCGGGATGATAACCGGTTGGCCCAGGTCCCGGTACACGTCGGCCAGCTCGGCTTGGCCCGGGCCGAAGGCGCGGGTGGCGCCCTTGCGGTGGACGAGCAACTCCTCGCGCCGGCCGTCGACGTCGTGGGTCTCGAACTTGGCGATGTTGTGCGCCACGTCGTACACCAGGTTCATCCCCAGCCCGCGCGGAGAGGCGCCCAGTACTTTAACGAAGACCTCCTCGGCCCAGTACATCATTATCTGTCGGTTGGCCCAGGCATAGTTGGCCGCGGCGTTCATCGCGCCCAGGTAGCCCCGGCCCTCGTCCGAGTTTATGGGCGCGCACGCCAGCTGCTGGTCCGGAACCGATATCTTATAGCGGCCCATCGCGCTGCGCATTACTTTGACCCAATCGTCGCACACCTGGTAGCCGAGGCCGCGGGAGCCGGAGTGAATCATAAGCGTGACGCCGTCGGGCTCGAGGCCGAAGGCTCGCGCGGCGCCCTCGTCGAAGAGCTCCGCCACCCGACCGATCTCGATGAAGTGGTTGCCGGCCCCCAACGTCCCGAGCTGCGGCCGGCCGCGTTCCAACGCCCGCGCCGACAGCGCGCCGGGGTCCGCGTCGGGGAGCGAGCCGCCGGCCTCGGTGCGCTCGAGGTCGGCCGCGTCGCCGAAGCCCTGCGCCACGGCCCACCGCGCGCCGTCCCGCAGCGCCCTTTTGAGTTCGGCCTCGCTCAGCCGGAGCTTGCTCTTGGTGCCGATGCCGCACGGTATGGCGTCGTACAGGCCCTGCAGCAGCCCGCGGACCTTGCCCCGTACGTCGTCGACGGTAAGCGACGTGCTCATAAGGCGGACGCCGCAGTTGATGTCGTAGCCCACGCCCCCCGGCGAGACGACGCCGTCGCGCTCGCGCGTCGCCGCCACGCCACCGATGGGGAAGCCGTACCCCCAGTGGATATCCGGCATGGCGAGCGAGTAACCGACTATGCCCGGCAGCGCGGCGACGTTCGCCACCTGCTGCGGCGTCTTGTCCATCCGCAAGTGCCCCAGCATTTTTTCGTCGGCGTATATCATGCCGTCGACGCGCATGCGGCCGTCGTACGATTTCGGCAGCCGCCAACGCCACGCGTCAACCTTCTCCAGCGGTCCTTGCCATTCTTCGGCCATCATCATCCCCCGTTCATAATGTGTATACCTTGACCCCCAGCGTAACCAGCTTCTCCGTCAGGTTGAACTTGGGGTCGAAGGCGCCTTTATTCCACGACCTGACGGGCTCCCGCCATTCCTGGCGGGTCGACGCGTACCGGTACTCCACGACCAAAGAGAAGCCGGTCGCCGGGTCCGGGAAGAACTCCAAACCGGCGAGCGCCGCCCAGCCGGTGCCGAAGCTCCCTTTATCCGAAAGTACGTCGGAATTATCCATTACGATGCGGTGGTAGTTCGTCCAAACCGCGCCGCCGCCGGCGTAAGGCCGGAGCCTCATCCGCCACAGCGGAACCCGCGCGCGGCCGCCCATTAAAAAGGTGTCACCTTCACCCTTCAACTCCGTAGGGGGGACGGGATACTCCTCCCCTTCCCGGGCCGGCGCGTCGCCGGAGGCGTAGGTATAACCCCACTGCAGCTCGGGTGCGACGAGCCAGCTCGCCGGCTCGTACGCCACCTCGCCGAAGTACGCGTACCCCGCTCCGCTCCCCGACCAGAGCTCGTGGTCGTTCGCGCTGTGGCAGCCGCCGACGTTGAAGCCGAAAGAGATGCGGCCCGGAAGGTCCGCGTCCGCGGACGCCCCCGCGCCGGCCGAGGTCATAGCCATTAAAAATATCACCGTCAAACGCCGCATCGCGGCCCCCTGTCATTTAAAACAAAAAGAAGCGAAATACGCCGCCGACCTGCAGCTGCTCGAAAACGAAATCCTCGTCGGCGCCGGCCGGCAAATCCGACCACGCCGAATACGCCCGGCCGTTCAGAACCTGTAGGCTCAGCGTCTGGCCGCCGCCGGGCGCGAACTCGACGCCGCCCACCAACGCCCAACCGAGGCCCGAGCCGGACCTCGACTTCATCGTGCCTCCGTACCAGGTCTGCACCTCGCGCCGCGGCCACGCGGCGAGGAAGGCCGGCCCGCCGTACGCCGCGAGAACGTCGCCCACGAACGGGTAACCGTAGTAGCCGCCGGCGGTCAGTTGCGTCGCGTACAAGCCCAGGTACCGCGCGGGCTCGGGGTACTCCTCTATATCCCACTCGGGCGCGTCGCCCCGGCTCCAGCTCGCGCCGCCCGTAACGTACGGCAGCGTGACGGCGGGGCTGAGCCGGCAGCCGAACTCGCCGCGGAAGGCCGCGCCCCGGCCCGACGCCGCGACGCGGTTGCCGGCCGCGGCGCTGCGGCCGAAGGCCGCGTTCAGGCCTATGAACGCCCGCCCAGGCGGCGGCGGTTTTTCGCCGGCCGCGGCCGCCGCCGTTAGCGCTGTTATCGCAACCGTTATTATAGTAATATTGTGCAACGCCTATCCGCCTCGGTACGCCGTATATTACGTTTTAACCCCGCGCCAAAGCAACCGTTTTTTGCCGCCGAACCGTAAATGGCCGCGAAAATACGAGACAACCTCATCGACGGCTGGCGCGAAAACCTCGCGCGGTGCCTTCGTTGCGGCCTGTGCCGCGAGGTGTGCCCGGCCTTCCGCGCGACGGCCTCGGAGCGCTTCTCGCCGCGGGGCCGGCTGGCGCTGCTGGAGGCGGCGCTGGAGGGCGAGCCCCCGGCCGAGGAGTTCGGCGCGCCGTTCCTCGAGTCGCTGGCGTACTGCTTGAGCTGCCGCGCCTGCGCGGAGCGCTGCCCCTCGGGCGTGGCCGGCGACGTGTTGGTCCTCGCCGCGCGGGAGGCGGGGCTCTGCCGCGGCGGCTTCCCCTTCTTCAAATCGTGGGCCTACCGCCTCGCGCTGGGCCGTCCCCGGCTCCTGGCGCTGTTGACGCGGCTGTTGTACGTCGCGCAGCAGGCGCACCTCCTGCCCTTCGCGCTGTGGTTCTTCGGCCTACCGCCCCGGCTGGCGCTTCCCAAGCTGGAGGCGAAGCCGTTCGACGCCTCCCGGGAACAATACTTCATACCGGCGGAGGGGACCGAGTGGCGCGGCCGGGTCACGTACTTCGCCGGCTGCGGGGCGACGTACCTTTACCCATCTACCGCTCGAGCGGTGGTCGAGCTCCTCACCCGGGCCGGCTACCTGGTCTTCGTACCCGCCGCGCGCCGGTGCTGCGGCATCCCGGCGCTCGCGAACGGCGACGTCGACCTGGCCCGCGAGCTCGCCGCGCGGAACGTAGCGGCCCTCGCCGGCGACGAGCCGGTCGTCGTCGACTGCGGCAGCTGCGGCACGATGCTCACGTATTATTATAACGACGTGCTGGAGGTCCCGGGCGCGGCGTCTTTCAAGGAGCGGGTGAAGGATTTTACCGAGCTAATCCCGCCCGACGTTATCGAGGCGCGGGACGACGGCCGCGTCACGTATCACGACCCGTGCCACCTGGCGCGGGGGCTGGGCGTCACCGCGGAGCCGCGGACGCTTTTAAGTAAAATCGGCCGGCTCGTCGAGTTGGAGGCGCCGGGGGCCGTGACGTGCTGCGGCGGCGCCGGCGCGTACGGCCTGACGTACGACGACGTCTTCGCGAAGATAGGGGGCGAGAAAGCCGCGGCGGTAGAAGCCACCGGCGCGGACGTCGTCGCGACCGGCTGTCCGGCCTGCGTCTTATATATTAACGAGGCGCTGCGGCGCCGGGGCGCAAAGGCCGAGGCCCGGCACACGGCGGAGGTGTTGAACGAGGGCGGCGGGCCGTAGGGGCGGAACGCGTTCCGCCCCACGGGCGCCGTTACGAAACGCAACCCGCTTCCTTGACAACGCCGCCGCCCCTAAGGTTTAAAATTTCATAGAGAGCGCGAACCCTTTTACCAACGGGAGGTAGTGCGATGCGCAGCGTATTCGGCCTCGTAATGATATTGGCCTGCCTCGCGCCGGCTGCGGCGGACCAGTTCCTCGTCGGCGAGCGCGGGACCGACGGCGACTACCCGTTCCGCGGCTGTTGAGGGAGCGAGGCCTGCAGGATGCAGGACCTCGTGCTGCAAACGGACGCCCTTCCCGCCGGCCGCGTCACCAGGTGGGAGTGGTTCGGCGTCGGCAAGGAGGTCAAGGCCGGGAAATATTTCAAGTTCCGCCTTACGCTGTGCCACACCTCGCGGCGCGCGCTGACCGAGAAGTACGCCGACAACTACGACGGCAACACGCCGGCGCAAGTCTTCTACCGCGACCCCGTACAATTCGACCCCAAACTCAACGATTGGTTCGGCTTCACCTGCGACGCGCCGTTCGATTATAACGGCCGCGATAACCTCATCGTCGAGGTGTGGTGGGCGGGGCAGGAGAACGAGGCCAACGCCTACACCGACTGGGGCCGGGACTTCATGGGGCGGTGCGTCGTGTCCTTCGTGACGAAAGGCATACCGGAATGCGGCTACCCCGACGCCGGCCGCGTCCAGGATTACGTACATTACATGCGAATAACGATGACCGGCGCCGCCGCCGCGCCAACGTCGCTGGGGCGGGTGAAGGGGTTGTTCCGGTAGGGGCGCAACGCGTCGGGGCGCAACGCATAAGGGCGCAACACGTTGCGCCCCTACGATGAACGTTTTATGACGTTCGACCGCCACAAACACCACCGCCGGTCCATCCGCCTCCGCGGCTACGATTACGCGGCGGCCGGGGCGTATTTCATTACGATATGCACGTACGGCCCGGAACGTCTGTTCGGGGCCGTCGACGGCGACGCGGTCCGTTTGAACGACTACGGCCTCGTCGCCCGGGAGGAATGGTTGCGTTCCGCGGCCCACAGGCCCGAAATCGAATTGGACGCGTTCGTCGTTATGCCCAACCACGTCCACGGCATCGTAATTATAACGGACGACGCTGTAGGGGCGCAACGTGTTGCGCCCCCACGCGTTACGCCCCTACCCGAAACGAACGCACAACGACCGGCGGCATACAGGCCGCCGGGGTCGTTGGGGTCGTTCGTCGCCGGGTTCAAAATGGCCGTAACGAAACGCATCAACCTATTGCGCGGGACGCCGGGCGCGCGGGCGTGGCAACGTAATTATTACGAACGGATCATCAGGGACGACGATGAGGCCGCGCGCATCCACGCGTATATTTACGACAACGCCGGCCGTTGGCCCGAGGACGATTATTACCGGCCGTAGGGGCGCAACGCGTAGGGGGTTGTTCCGGTAGAGCCGGTCGGCCCCGCCCCTACCACCCCATCGCCTCCAGCCGGGCGAGGTTGGCGCGGACCTCGGCCGAATGGGGGGCGATGCGGGCCGCGCGCACAAGCTCGGCCTTGGCCTCGACGTACCGCCCCCGGGCGATGAGCGCCAGCGCGTACGCGTTCATCAAGCGCACGTCGTTATACTCGTGGACGTTCTCGGCCAGCAGCTTAAACGCCTCGTCGTCGCGGCCTTCCCGCCGATACATAGCCGCCAGAAGGAGGACGACGTCGGGGTCGTTGTAGCCGCACTCAAGCGTATTCTCCAGCTCGCGCTTGGCGCGTTCGCGCTCGCCCCGCTCGAGGTAAATCGCGGCCACCAGCCGGTGGGTCTTGCCGTCGTGGGGTTTGAGCGCCACGGCCACGCGGGCGTGTTTCAGCGCCGCGTCGAGGTCGCCCTCGGCCTGGTCGGCCATCGCCAGGTACGCGTACGCCATATACGACATATACTCCTCCCCCCCGATGGCGACGGCCTTATGCGCCGCCCGGCGCGCCTCCTCGTACCGGCCCTGGTCAAAGTAAAACCGGGCCAGGTTGATGTAAGGCACGGACGAGTCGACGTCGAACGCGGCGGCGCGTTCGAGATAGTACGCCGTCCGGCCCGGGTCGCCGCGGTACTCGTAGAAGAGGCCGTGGTATTCCCAAACGCTTACGGCGAGGTTCAATCCCTGGTCCGGGTCGCCTTTGCGGTAGCGCCGGGCCGTCGCGAAAGCGCCGGCCCGGGCCAACACCTCGGCGTCCAGCGGCCACGCCTCCTCGGGCCCGGTCTCGCGGTCGGCCAGCCCCAGTATGAAACCCGCCGGCCGGCCCCGCCGGCAAAAGGCGCGGCGCTGGTGGGTCTGGTACAGGAAGAAATAATCCACGAATACCGGGCGGGCGCCGACCTCGCGCCAAATCAACGCCGACAGTTTGTCGATGTCGAAGCGCTCGTCGTTGATGTTGTAGAGCTCTACGTCCGGGCGCTGTCGGAGGGTGTACTGGCGGAACCAATAGAGGAAGTTGGACGTCGTCGTGCCGGAGACGTAAACCGCCCGATACCCCACCGGCAAGACTATCTGACGGCCGTAATAGGATATGAATTCCGGGTCGCGCCGCTGCCGCGGCCACTCGCGGGCCAACGAGAACGCGACGGCCGCCGCGGCAACGGCCGTCACGGCGACGCGCAATTTCCCGCCCGCGGCGCGGAAGAGGGCCGCCGCCCCACACGCCGCACACGCGAAGACCAGCCCTACGAACGGCAATTGATAACTCGCCAGGTCCGGGATGTCGTAGCAGAGGAGAAAGGCCGTGTTCAAAACCAACACCGCGACGACGGCCGCCGCGGCCGCCCGGGCCCGCCGCCATAAGAGCCACAAGCCCAGGGGCGCGAGGAATACGAACGGCCCGCCGCTCCGCCACACCGCGGCGAAAAGCTCGCGCAGCCGCAAGGTCGCGAGCAGCCACGTCGGTGCCCTGAAGTTATAGGAGAACTGGCGGCCGGTGGCGTGGATGACGAACGTCCGGAGGTCGCTGATGCCGGTCCAGGTCCAGGTTAGGGGCGGCGCGGCGACGGCGCGTATGGGTAAAAATAGCGCCGCCGATAACCCCAGCGCCCAGCAGGCCGCGGCCAACCAAACGACGCGAACCGGCGGCCGGCGGGCCGCGCCCCATACGGCGAGCAATACCAAAACGTACGCGAACGCCGTCAAATGGACGCCGGCGCCCAGGCCGCCCAGGAACGCCGCCGCTATATAAGGCCGGCCGTCGCCGCGATGCGTCAAGTCGAGGATTAAAAGCGCGCCGAGCAGCAAAGCGAAGGCCGCGCCGTAGACCTCTACCGACGTGGCCTCCAGCCATAACGACGGCGCCCCGGCGAAAAGTACGCCGGCCAGGACCGCGAACGCCGCTAAACCGACGTCGTCCCGGCCGTTCCCGCGGCCTACGCGATACGCCCCCCACGCGAGCAGCGCCGGCGCCAGCGCGACCGCCAACGCGTTGGCGACGTCCGCCGCGGCCGCGGCCCACGCCGCCGGCAACACCGAAAGCGGGAGCGCGAGTATTTGCAGGTAAACGGGGTACCCGGTGGGGTGGGCGATGCCGAGCACGGAGGCCGCGGCGACGAAATCGCCCCAGTCGCCGCCGGCCGGCGCCCGGGCCGCGGAGGCGACGTACAACGCCGCGGCGGCGACGTACGTCGCGCCGAAGACGAGCAACGCGGATTTTCCGGCGATGCGCCTCATCGTCCCGCCTCCGGTCCCGCGGCCGGGTAACGCTCGAGCAGCGCCCGGAATTCGGGCCTGTCGCGGCAGCTCGCGAGGTCCGGGTCCTCCCGCGCCATCGGCCCGTAGCGGCCCGGCTTAAGCTCGAGGGCGAGCGCCAGGTGTCCCAAGGCGGCGTCGGGCCGCCCCTCCCCCGCCCGCAGGCAGGCGAGGTTATAGTGGGCCTGGGCGTCGCCCGGGTTGAGCTCGAGCGCGGCCTCGAAATCCTTTGCCGCGGAAGTCGCGTCCTCCAACTTTAAGAAGTTCACGCCGCGGGCGGTATGCGCGCGCGACGCGTAGGCGTTGAGCTCGAGCGACCTGTCGAAAGCCGCGACCGCGGCGCGGCTGTCGCCGGCGGCGTCGTACGTCAACCCCAACTCCCACCAGAACTCGGCGTCGTCGACGTGGCGCGGCTTCGCCGCCTCGAACGCCGCCAGCGCCTTGTCCAAGTCGCCCCGCTCGCGGAAGATGACGGCGCCGACGTACCCGCCCTCGCCGGTTTCGTCCGCCGCCAGCGTTTCGGCCACTTCCGCGGCCTCGCCCGCCCGGCCGGCGGCGAACAGCACGCGCGCCAGCTTGGCGCGGATAGCGGCACTTCCGGGAGCTAGCTCCAGCGCCCGCCGGTAATATTTCACCGCCTCCTCCTCCCGGCCCGACACCATATAAATGCTGGCTAAATTCTGGTAGCCGTCGGGGTCGTCCGGGAGAAGACGGACGTACGACTTCAACAACTCCTCCTGGGGTTGGATGATGCCGCGGTCGGCCAGGTGATTGCTCAAGCGGGAATAATATATCGTGACGAGCCGCGCAAAAAACGGGTCGCGAAGCTCGCCCCGGCCCTTTTCCTCGATTTCGGCCATCAAAGCCGTGAAGGCCCGAATCGACGCCGCGGCGCGCCGGCGCACTTCCGCCGGGGGAGGTTCCTCCGTTACCACCTCCAACGCCAGATCGTACGGAACGAAATATTTCCGCAACCTCTTGCTCCGGTCGCCCAGCCCCCAGAACATCCGGCGACGGCCCGCGTTCTCGGCAATTATGGCCGCGATGACCTCGGGTAAAATGAAGTCGTCGCTCGAGCGGAAGATGATTCCGGAAACGTCGTAGTCGCCGCGCGCCACGGCCCGCTCGGCGAGAACGCGCACCTCCGCCTCTTCCGGGACGACCAGGTCCGGGTTGCGGCGCGCGAGCGCCGTTAAATACCCGCGGCTCGCGAGCCGGATCTGGTCCACGACGGCCACGTCGGGCCGGGAGCGCCGCGCGTAAAGGTTGTACCAGGTTATGAAGGTGTTCGTGTCGCCGCTGGGGAAGAAGAGGGCTTTCTCCGGCAGCGCCGCCAGCAGGCGCCGGCCGTACGTCTCCGCGAAGATGAAGCCGCGGCGATGGCCGTACGGGTAATTCGTCGCGAACGCCCACCCCGTAGCCGCGAGGATTGCCGCCGCCGCGCACGCCGCGACCGGCAAACGCGCCGCCGTAAACCTCTCCGCTATAACGCGCGCGACGACGCCGACGCCGACAGCGGCCACGAACGCCGCGGCGAGGTGCAGCGGGATAAAGTAGTACCAGATGTCGGGAATAGAATACACGACGCAATAGGCGAGGTACCCGGCATAATACAGCACAAGCGCCGGCGCGACGGCCCACCGGCGTTTCGCGAACAACCACGCCAGCCCCGCCGCCGCGAACGCCGCCAGCGGCGTGACGTTGGACAAGACCGCGCCGCGATACTGCGCCCACGCCTCCCGCACGCCGGCCAACCCCTCCTCGAGGAAGTTACCCTGATATTGGACACCGGCCAGGTGGGCGTAGAGCGAGGCCGCGGTGGAGGGGTCGTTCCAGTTGAAGAGCGGCTGCCGCGCCGCCCGCAACGGCGTGTAGAGGTTCACCGAGACCCCCGCCAATAAAAAGGCCGCCGCCAACGGCAGCGCCCGCGCCAGCGTCTTCGCCTTCCCC
>DATKVX010000010.1 GCA_035529855.1 bacterium | reverse complement strand
TATCTGAAAACGTAACTCGCTGCTCACGGTCGATGTTCCCTTTCGCGGTTGCAGCGTATAAATCGTCTAGCGGCCGGCGTAATAATCGTAGAGCGTGCGCGCCGCCTCCGCAATGGCGCGGTCCTGATCCGCCGCCGGCGTCGTGCTGCTCTTTGTGAAAACGGCAATCATCATGCGTCGGCCATCCCGGAACGTGATGTATCCCACGTCATTGGCGATGCCGCCGATGGTACCCGTCTTATGCGCGACAGGCGTCCCCTCAGGAAGCATACCCTTCAAGCGATCCTTACCTGTACGAGTGCGGGACATGGAACCGATGAGAAAATCCCGGCTCTTCGCGCTGAGCGCTGTGCCATTATCAATGGCCAAGAGCAGGTCCAGCATGGCCTTAGGCGTCGACTGGTCGCGGGGATCCTTCTCGAAATCTAGGTTTCTATCGTCCAGTCTCGACGTGAGGCTAGGATCTACCTTCACGGCCTCGGCCACAACCGTAGCGGTGGCGGGGTCCGGCATTTTGGCGAAATCCCGTATGATCTCGGCGGTGTTCCGATCGATGCGCTGGGCGTTTATCCCGATATCACCCAGGGTTTTTGATACCGCTGCCGGACCTCCAGCGAGCTTGATCAATATGTCGGTCGCCGTGTTGTCGCTTTCGGTGATCATTACTTCAATCAAATTCGCGACCGACAGCTTTAATCCGGGATGGACAAAATTCTGCGCGAGGACGTTGTCTCCCATCACGTACATGTCCGGCGTAATGTCGACGAGGTGGTCTAGGTGCAGTTCGCCCTTATCAACACGAGTAAGGATAGCGACGGCGATCGCGACCTTGAAGGTGCTAGCCATCGGGAAGGGTTCGTCGCTATTGAGGGAAATGACGGTATCTGCGCCCGGAATCGTAGCGGCAAAACCAACTACGCCTGCAAGTCCATCCGTGGTCAATTCGATGCGCTTCGCGATCTTCTCGGCATCGCCGTTAGCTGACGGCGAAGCGTTCGCGTCTAGGGCTGCGGCCGGCGCGCCCACGGCCAATAAGAGAACCATGAAGCCTAACAACTTGCCTAACGTTTTCATTTCGTTCTCCTCTCTTGGTTTTGGGTTCTTTAAACCGCGGCGGCGCGTAAACTGGCCCCGCGCCTTAAAAGGCGTGCACTCCGAACGCCGTCCTCTTACGGCTAGCCAGAAAACCCCGTTTAATTTATATTATATAACATAAAAACCTTTAGACAAAAGGGAATAATTTTAGCGCAAGCCTCTACCCGTCTCCCCTTTAACCAACGCGTCGGCGACGTCGAGGTCCTTTATCCCTTCGTCTTCTCGAGCGGAAAAGAACCCAAAGCGGTCGAAGTAGTGCCGCGCCGCATTGGCGAGAAATAGCGGCCGCCCGCGAACCCGGCTGAAATGAAGACGCCCCCCGCGGGGCGTCTTTTCGCATAACCCTTATCGTCATGCTCTTTCGGTTTGACGTCGCCTCCGCGTTGAGCTATAGTATTACCGGCGACGGGGGCGTAGCGCAGGTCGGCAGCGCGTCTGCTTTGGGAGCAGAAGGTCGGAGGTTCAAATCCTCTCGCCCCCACATCAAAAAGCCGCCCGGAAGGGCGGCTTCGTCACTATACTATCCCTCTCTCTATTCTATCGCGAGCGACACCCCCACCGCCGCTACGCCTCCCGCGGTACCGTAGCCGCCGGCGAGGCGCACGTCGACGTTGCGCCAGACGCTGTAACCGAGGGTCCCGACGGCGGCGATTTCTTTATCCGGGAAGGCGACGGCTACGCCCGGGCCCAGGTGAAACCGCCACGCGCGGATGACGTCGACGCCTCCCATAACCGCCGGCCCCGACGTCCCCAGGCCGGCGCCGACGAAAGGCCGGAGCTCGAGCGCTACGGCCGGTTCGGGTTTATAGTAAACCGTCACGTCGTGCGGCTGGCCTTCAGGGACCGCGACCTCGCCGCCGGGCAGGATGCCGAGCTCGACGTGCTCGCCGCCCTCCGTTTCGACGTGGACCACGCGGGAACCCGCCGGCCAATCCCGCATAATCACGTCGGCCTGGGTAGGCCGGTGCAGCGGGTTGAGCTTTTGGAGCGCGCCGGACGTCCGCTCGTCGTCGACGACGCGCCAGCCGGGAGGCGGTTGTTCGGCCTGGCGGGCGGGCGCTCGAGCGGCCCCCTCCCCCCTCGCGAACAACCACCTCACAGCCAGCGCCGCTACGATAACGACGACTACTATCAACAGTGGTACGGTGAGCCGTTTTAACAGCTTCACGGGTAAGGCACCCCCTCGGACGGTATAAGCGTCGGGTCGCCGCGCCAGATAACGTAGGTGGCGAACGCCGGCGGACTTGCCACGGCCTCCAGCGCGCGGACGCGGTCCCAGTCGAAGAGGAGACCCGGGTCCGTCTTGGAGTAGTGGAGGTTGCCGTGGGCCAGTAGGCCGCGGAAGCCGTCGAGCTCGTCGAGGCTGTACGCGTCGCCGCCGTGCTCGCGGCTGACGCCTGGGTCGCAGCCGCGCCAAGGGTCCGGCAGCGTTTGCAGCGGGATGCCGAAGCGCGCGAGCAGCGGCGGCAGGAGGAAGGCCAGCGCGCGGTACTGCTCGTCGGTGAAACCGTAGGGCGGCCCGGGGTTGGAGATCTCTATGCCGACGGAGCGCTCGTTGGGCCGGAGCGCCCGCCAGCGCCGCCACCGCCAGGTGTAGGGCCTGCTCCACGTGATGCCGGCGTGGAAGGCCGCGTTCTCGAGGCGGACGAGCTGATAGACGTCGCCTTTGGGACAGACGTAGAAGTGCGCCGACGGGCAGGCGGGCCGGGGCGAGCGCGCGAGCCAATTCAAGTCGCCCGGGTGCGAGCCGGCGGTGTAATGCAGTACGACCCAATCTACTTTAAACTCGGCCGGTCGCGCGGCGAACCCCCGCGCCGGCCGCCAATAGAGGCGCGGCATATTACCCCCGATATTTTTATCGAACCGACCTTAGGCGGGCGGCCTCGATTATTTTGCTGCGGACGACGTTGACCTTGGGGATGTGGCTCACGTGGCGCCACTCGCCGGCGCGCGCGTCGTAGTCGGCGGCGACGGTGATGGTCTCGTCGTCCTCGCGGGCGAGCAGGCCGGCGGAGACGAGGACGACGCGGGGCTCGAAGTCGTCCTCGCACAGCGGCCCCTCCTGATAGGAGGCGTCGAGCCACTCGACGTAGGCGAGTTTCATTGCGTTTCGAATTTGAGTGGGATGTTAAGGCGGGCTATTTCGGGGCTTGTGACGCGTTATTCAGGCTAACGTCAAAAGTACTGCCCGTAAATTGGTCTTGCGAACGCGGCTTTATATCTTACGGTTCGTTCGACGTAACGGGTTTAAAATATTGAATATTATGCCCTCCCTCGTCACTTACGTACACGGTCCCGTCGCCGGCTACGGTTATACCTACGGGGTGAACGAATTCCCCGTCCCCACGCCCTTCGGAACCGAACGCGCCCAAAAAGGCACCGTCGGGGCTAAAATACTGTACGCGGCGGTTGTTCGTATCGACGACGAACAAAACGTCCGAGCGGTCTACGGCGAGCGCCGACGGCCATTGGAATTGCCCGTCCGCAGATCCCGGGAAACCCCAACTCCCTTTAAACGAACCGCTATCACTGCAACGGAAGATCATATATTCGGAACCGCAAACGTAAACGTCGCCGTCACTTGCCACCGCAACGTCGTAAGGGAACCACATTCCCCTATACCCGAGGTCGCGGGTCCCCCACGACCCCAAATACTCGCCCGAAGCCGTAAAGTATTGGACCCGCCGATTTTTAGAATCGGCCACGAAAACCCTCCCGTCCGGGGCTATCACGAGGCCCGCAGGGTACTTGAACTCCCCTTCACCTGAGCCTTCCGAACCCCAACTCCCAAGGAATTTCCCGTCGCCGGTGAAAAATTGGACGCGGTGGTTTAAATAATCCGATACGTATACGGTGCCGTCCGGGGATACGTCCACACCCCAAGGCGCGTTGCATTCCCCGGGGCCCGTGCCCTCCTTACCCCACCCCCCGAGGAAGCCGCCGTCGGGGCTAAAGTACTGGACGCGGTCGTGGTAAGCGTCGGCCCCGTAAATCCGTCCGTCCGGCCCCGACGACAAACCGTCAAAGCCGCCGAATTGCCCTACGTCCGAACCGACGAACCCCCATTTACCCGCGAAAACGTATTCACTATAAGGTAAATCGGTCCGGCTCCCGGCGGCAACGCAATCGCCGGACGAACCGAATAAGCCGCTCGTTAGTACGATTAACGTTACGAATCTCATACCAATGACCCTCGGCGTTAAATTATATCCTGAGATATCCTTCCGTTGAATACTATAAACCAGATTAAACGAAGAAATCTGGGTTTTGACGCTCGCCGGTTTTATTTAAAATCAGGTCGGAAGTGGTGTTTTTCTCCCTTCCACAAGTGGGGTTGGGTAAGCCCTACGGCTATAGCTGCGTCGACCGCTTGTTCTGATATCGAGCGGCCGTTGCTAACCAAGCCGAAACGCTCGGCCGTTATCGAAGGCGAGGCGTCGACGCAATACCCCGTCCAATGGCCATATATATCACCGGCGTCAATCTTCCCGTTAAGATCCTCGTATTTCGTGTCTCGTGCCGCGGTCGTGCCCAACCGGCGATACGCGGAGTTTATCGCGATCGTCCCCTCGTTCCCCGATATCTCGGCCATTTTCCGGCGCCACCGCGCGAGGCCGGCTATAAGCTCGGCCCTTGCCCACAAGCACTCGTTCTCTTTGCGGTATCCGTGCTTCGTATTAATTGTACCGATAACCTACGGGATAGGCCAGAGTTGTTTCTCGATCTTCGCCACTAGCTCCGGGTTGCGCGTATTGTAAACCGTCTGCCTCCAGTCGTCGTTCTTGGGTATCTCCGAATCGGGCAAGCCCGTAGTGCCGGTCGCCGGGTCTACATATTTAACCGGCGCGTCCGGGACCGGTTTCTCGTCTTCGGGCGGGAACTGCCACCGCCTCGCGAAACGGTCCAACACCTTCGCGAGCACCCCGTATTCGAACCTATCCCCCAGGTCTTTCGACGACGCGGCCAGGGCCCGCAAGCTCTCGATCTCCGGTTTGAAGACGTCATCATATATATCTACCGCGCGCCAGTCCTCTTGCGTAATGGTTATACGGAACCGCTCCCGGCCGTCGAAATAAACTACGAATACGAAATCCTTGCGTTGGTAATTAACAGCCATCGGCGTACCCCTCCTGGTAGGAGGCGTCGAGCCACTCGACGTAGGCGAGTTTCATCTTTCTATAAATGGGAACGGAAAGATAAGTAGACTAGCGAGGTATTAAACGGAGGTTTTACCGGTCCACTTCCATCCGCCGTCAGCTGGCTCGGCGTAACCCTCGCGGACGAGTTGTTCCATTATCTTGCGGCATTTGGCGGCGCTGATGCCGGTCATCAATTGGAGCAACTCGGCTGTGATGACCCTTTTCCCGTGCGCGTCCCGGTGTAGGTGTTGCAACGCTCGTAATACCCTCAACTTCTCCGGGGTGCCCGGGGTCGGTAACGATTCGAACCGCAACGGCGACGGCGGGCAACTCGCGATGTCGTCGCCGCCTCTTTTACGATTCCCCATCTTCGCCTCCCTATTTAGGCTCGGCCCGTTTAAGGCCTCGTTTTGCGGAAGTACTGGATTCGACGGTTAAACATATCCGCGACGTAAACCGCGCCGTCGCTCGAGACGGCCAGGCCCCGGGGCCAACCGAACTCCCCCGCGCCCGCCCCGGTGGAACCCCACGACGTTATAAAAGAACCGGCCGCGTCGTAGACGGAGATTCGGTTCATCTCGTCGTCGGCGACGAAGACGTTGCCCTCCGGCCCGACCGCCACGGCCCAGGGCCATTTCAATTCCCCCGGCCCCGACCCGGGCGACCCCCACGCGCCTTTGAAAACGCCGCTCGCGTCGAAGTATTGTACGCGCGCGTTGCCGACGTCGACGACGTAGACGTCGCCGCCGCCCGAGACGGCCACGTCGACCGGGCCGTCGAACTCGCCGTCTCCCAAGCCGGCCGTGCCCCACGTCCCCAGGTACGAGCCGTCGGCGGAGAAGTACTGAATGCGGTCGTTATTCCTATCCGCCACGTAGACGGTCCCGTCCAAAGCTACGGCTATCCCGTTCGGAACGTCGAACTCGCCCAACCCGTCGCCCCACGTACCCCATTCGCCCTTGTACGAACCCGTAGCGCCGAAATATTGAACGCGATGATTTACGGAGTCCGCGACGTAAACGTCGCCGTCGGGGGCTACGGCCACGCCGGAGGGCCAGCGGAACTCGCCGGGCCCTTCGCCCATTGTGCCCCACGAGCCGACGAAGGCTCCCCCGGCCGTAAAATATTCGATTCGGCCGTGCGAAAAAAGGGTAACGTAGACGTAGCCATCCGGCGCGGTAGCCACGCCCCACGGCGACAGCGGCTCGCCGTCCAAGGCCGAAACCCCTCCCCACTCGCCGGCGTAAACATATTCCACCCGCGGCCGCTCGGCCTCGTCCGCGGGTGTCGCGGCGACCAGCGCTCCCACCCCGGCCGCAGCCCAAAATAGATACGACTTTCTCATACCCTTCACGGCCTACCTCCTCCGCTCGTTAACGTTGAGCGACGTTTAAAGAAACGTTAACAGTATAGCAGATTCGGCACGCGGCGTAAAAAGCCCGACGTTTACCGCCGACGTTACCGGCGGTACGGCCCCGGCTCGAGGCGCCGAGCAGACCTGAAATAGTTAAACACAGCGCGCCGCGGCGTCAACGGCGCAGCGGCGTCCGTTCGCGACTAAAAGGGTTCAAATGGGGGGAATAATGAGGAGGGTTTACCGCCCGGCGATCCGAAGTAAAAACCGGGGGCTTCAGCCCCCGGCTCGGGTGAGGAAAGGGGCATGGCCTACCCCTCGCGCCGGCGGGCGTAATGCTGATATTCGACTTCGAGAGGCGATGGCCTACGTACTACCAGATGCCCGGGCCGCGGGGGATGCGGGAGTCGATAAAGGCGGCCTTTACCCGGTAAGAGATAAGGGAGATGCCGGCGGAGCTCGGCGCGACGACGTTTGCGCTCGAGCGGCACTTCCCGTATATGGCGTTGGTGGCGGGGAAATAATTACAAGGCCGGCGGCCGTGCCGTTTTAAACCGAGAGGACCGCAACGATGGGAAACGATGACGCCAAGCCCCACGGCGGCGACGAATGCCGTCGACTGTTGGAGGTAACGCACCCGCTGCGCGAGGGGATTATACGCGACGCGTACGCGCCCCTGAGCAGCGAGTTCCGGGAGGCGCTGGCGGCGCTCGTCGAGATGCGGTGGCCGGGAGCGGAAGAGGAGTTGACGGCGGAGAAGCGGGCGGAATTCAAACGCCTTACCCAGCCGACGTCGCCGGATTTCATATTGAACGCCCCGTCCTACTACGCCTTCTTCACCTATTCGATGTTCTGGGGTAGGGTCCCGGCTTAGCTTCAACGGCTGTAACCTCGCCCGAGGCCGCCCGCCGTCCTGGCCACGACGGCGCGCCTTTACATTTAAAGGTTGACTACCGGGCGGCGGAAAGTTAATATCCGAAGCCGTTTACCCTTCACCGTTTTCACGAAAGGTAGTCAAGCCATGGGGAAACTCTTATCGACAGCGCTGGCCATAGGTGCGTTGACCACAACGGGGGCTGAGGCTTATTTGGGACAGATCGAGGCGTCCTTTCGGTCGCCGGCGGGCGCGGATACCCGGGGACTGGCGCGGGCCGACGGATACCTGTACGCCATAGACGGGGCCGACCGGGGCGCCGTGTATCGCATAAGCCACGACACCGGCTCGGTATACAATTGGTACGTCGTGCAGTGGGACGGCATCAACAGCGGCCTCGCGTACTCCGAGCCTTTGTCGTACCTCTGGGTCGGTTGCGTGAGCAACAACGTGGTCTACCGGACGCGGCCTTTAACGGGCAGCGTCTACTCGTCGTGGAACGCCGGGCACAAGCCGTTCGGCGCCGCGGCGCAGTGCACCGGCGACGGCGGTAGGGGGACGACCAACCTCTTCATCGCCGACTACTACCCCGCCTTCTTGTTCCTCCACCGCCTGGGCGGCAGCGTAGTGGGCTCTTTCCCCCTCGGCGTCAGTTCCCGCTACGACTGCGCTTTCGACTGGCGCAACAACGTCTTGTGGCGCGGGGGCGGCGATTACATCTACGGCTATACGCCCACCGGCGCGATCGCGGCGTCGTTCCAGTCGCCCGCCGGGAACCCCTGGGGGCTGGCGTATTACAACCGCCGGCTGTGGATCGCGTGCCAGGCCGACAGCTACATCTACCGCGTCCACTGCCCGAAGGAATTCTTCGCGGTGGAGCCGGCGTCGGTAGGCCGGGTGAAAGCGCTGTTCCGCTGAGCGGCGAGACTAACGCGTAAGGAAAGGAGCCCTTGGGGGCTCCTTTTTTACGAGCCGTAGTAGTATCCCCAGACGGAGAAGATTCCCCCCACCAACGTAAAATAAAAAACCGGAGGCCTAAGCCCCCGGCTCGAGAGCGTCTATTGGGTTGTACGCGGCGTCTAGCCCCCGCCCGCGTGCCAGCGGTCCATAACGGCGTTGCCGGCGATGTACGCGGCGGCGAGCGAGCAGGCCGCGGCGAACACCCCTACGGTATGTTCGCGCAACCAGGCGAAGGGCCCGAGCGCCGGCAGGATGAAAGCAGCGACGATGCCCCCCACTACCCCCGCCGCGGCCAGCATGAACTTCCTCGATTTAAATCCGTTCACGTCATCCCCCGATTAAACTGATGAGCGCGACGACTACGCTCGCGATGGCCATCACGACGGCGCTGCCGATGACGGCCCGGGCGCGCGCGCTCAGCTCGCTACGCGCGCAGCGCTCCCGGCAGCGGTCGTCGATGACGGCGATATCCGCGGCGTGGCGGTGGACCGTCTCGGCCACGCGCTCGACGTCGGCGCTTAGCCGGCGCAGGTCGGCGCGCATGCCCTCCAGCATCTCGCCGACGCGGCCCCGCCAGGCCGCGGCCTTCATCTCGCCCCAGTCGTTGTTTTCGGGCATAAGCGTTTAAAAATTATTTGACATAAAGTGGTATCAGGCCGCGATTTTTTACTCGCGCTTTTTTTGCTTGACAGCGGCACCCGAAAGTGCTATACGATATATAGAAAAGGGGACCGTTCCGGAGAGGAGCTTCGGAGAGGAGGAACGATGATGAAAAGGGTGATAGCGCTTCTATTGCTGAGCGCGGCCACGGCTTCAGCCGCCTGGGTTTACGCTGGCAAGTGGGGCTCGCGCGGTACGGGTAACGGCCAATTCATAAGGCCGATGGGAATATGCGTCACCGTTAATGGAAACGTTTACGTAGGCGATTACAGTAATAACCGCATACAATACTTTACCCCGGCCGGTTCCTTCCTCGGCAAATGGGGGTCTAACGGTTCCGGGGACGGCCAGTTTGACGACCCTCGGAATTTGGCTGTAGGCCCTAACGGGTATATTTACGCGGTCGACCAAGGTAACAACCGCGTTCAATATTTCACGCCCGCCGGTTCATATATAAATCAATGGCGCTCGTCATTCTACTACCCTAGGGGAATTGGCGTAGCTTCTAACGGCTGGGTTTACGTCGTCGACCGGAACCACCACCAGATAAAATATTTTACCTCGAGCGGGTCCTTTATAGGCAGTTGGGGTTCCCTAGGTTCCGAGAACGGCCAATTCGATAGCCCCGAGGACGTAGCGGTCGCGGCCAACGGTAACGTATACGTTACGGACGGAATTTCTCGCGTACAATACTTCACGCGCGCCGGGTCGTTTCTAGGTAAATGGTCTTTTACGCCCGGTAACCCGGACGGGATAGAGGTGCGCCCTAACGGCGACGTATATGTAACGGACGTAAACTACGACCGGGTAAAATATTTCACGTCTACGGGTTCGCTACTAGGGATGTGGGGTACGTCCGGTTCCGGTAACGGCGAATTTCTTGAACCTTACGACGTAGCTTTTAGGAGAGACGGTACGCGGGTATACGTCTCCGACGAAGGCCATGACCGCGTCCAATATTTCGAGGACAATACTCCCGTTTCGCCGTCGTCGTTGGGGCGGGTAAAGGCTTTGTTTGAATAAGGCGTCCTAGCCGGCATAGTAATAGCCCCAGACCGACATTATTATATTGCCGGCCTCGCCTAAGCCGTTGATTTGCGTAACGGTAGGCGCTTCTATGTACTTCGAACATTCATGTTTCCCTTCGGTGTAATCCGTTATATGGTTGTCGGCGTCCGGGGCGTCGGCGGGTAAAGAAACCGAAATACCTTCTCCGTCTTCATCTACGTCAACCTTGAACATCGTGTCGGCGCCGTCGGCTGCGGGTGGTTCTATGCACCTAACCGCAGCTTTAAGCATCAGGTAAGCGGCGGCTTCTTTAGGCATCGGGTACTGGCCGCCGTTTATGCCTTCGGCGTCGAACTTTGTCCCCGTACTTTCCACAAATACACAGCCGAAGTCCCACCGCATCTCGCGCCAGCCGCTCGAGGGGCGGAATTGAAGGGGGAACTCGCCTATGTGCAACATCGCGTTGTCGATCTTTACTTTTACCTGCGCAGCTTCCTTATTCAGGATTTTAAAGTAGACCTGCTTCGCGTCGGGCGTTATCTCCTTATATATAGTGAAGCGCCGCATCTCATCCGTGGGCGGGTAAACCACGAACTCCTCTTCGTCGGTAGTCGTGTCGTAGCGGTCGCCCAAAACGAGCGTTATGGGTGCGCTCGACGTCTGGTCGAGCATCATATCGACGGACGCGCATACCTTTGAACCCCGCACCAGTCCCACGAGTATATTCTCGTTTATCAACGCCCCGGTGCCCTCGTCCGTCACGAGGCCAAGGTACTGGCCCATGCCGTCGTTCGCTTCGAGCCCAGCTACGCAAACCAAATTACCGGTTCCGGGAGCAACGCTGCTACCGTCGTTTGAAGATAACGTCGGCGTTCCCTCCTTAAACCAGCCGTCGGGTTGGTCAGACAGCGTCCAGCGCTCGAAGCCGCCGTTGTAGAAGAGGTTGTCCTGGGTGGTGTCCATCAGGATGCGGGCCGTGTCCTCGTACGGCCCGATGGAGAAGCCGAAGCACTTATCTCCCAGGTTCATCTGCGCCCGGGCGACGGTGAACGTAACGTCGTCGGCGTTGGTCTTTATTAACGCTTTGACGACGGTCGCGCTCGAGCTTAACGTCTTCGTAACGGTTACGGTCTCCCACTCCTCCGCGGCGGTCGTAGGGGTGTCGACGTCAACGTTGCTGTCCACCTGGAAGCCCACGTCGAGCGAGTTTGCCGTATTGCTTTTTACGCGGAACGTGGCCGAGACCTTTTTACCGGCGAGTATCGCGCCTTCGAACTGGGGGTTTATGGGCAGCAGGACGCCGACGTTGGACCCCCCCGCCACGACTTTCTGCGCCCGGGCCGAGCCGTCGGTATTGGCGGGCGGCACTTCCGCTTCCTCGATACTATAAGTCCCTCCCGAGCCGTACTTCTCGACGCGGAAGAGGAAGTCGTGCTGGTCGCCGTAATGCTCGAGCGAGCCGCCGGCCAGCAAGTTTACCGGGCTGTCGAACTTGACGGCGACGTCGCCGGCGATGGAAGTCGAGTCGACGACGCCTACCTCCAAACCGCCGGTGGTTTTACAGATAGTGTCCAGGCGGACCTTGACGTCGGCTATGAAATCGGAGAGAAGCTCGTCTGCGTGGTAGATATCGCCGCTCGAGAGGCCGCCGTCGGCGCCCTCGGTGGTTATCACCCAGTCCGCGGGGAGCATCATCTTCTTGGGGAAGAGGATAATGTGCAGGCCGTCGATGAAA
>DATKVX010000009.1 GCA_035529855.1 bacterium | reverse complement strand
GGACGTCAAGCCCTACGTGCCGGCGTTCGACCGCGAGCGCGGAAGCGTACGCTGGGGGTGGCTCGCCGGCAAAATCCCCTCTCCTACGTAAAGAATAAAGATAGGTCGGTAAGACACGGTCGCCTTCGCTCCTGAAGGTCGAAGAAAAGTAATCTCCGCGTAACCGGACGGTTATCAGGCCGTTAGGGCGGCGACCCGAAAAGTTTTATTTGTATAATTCTTTTAAAAATGATATAATGTACGACTTTAGGCCGAAGCCATAATATTCGTTAATAATATAAGGAGGCGCTTAAGAAATGGCTGGAAAGATAACCCTGAGCGTCATAAAGGCCGACATCGGCGGCTTAGTGGGCCACTCGGCGAGCCATCCGGACATCATCGCCAAAGCCCGTGAGGAGCTCGAAAAGGCCCGGAAAAGCGGCCTGCTCGTCGACTTCGACATCTTCACCTGCGGCGACGACCTCGAGCTCATTATGACGCACACCCAGGGCCCCGACGCCGAGAAGATCCACAAGCTGGCCTGGGATACCTTCGTCGCCGGCACCGAGGTGGCGAAAAAGCTCCACCTCTACGGCGCGGGCCAGGACCTGTTGGCCGACGCCTTCTCCGGCAACGTCAAGGGGATGGGCCCGGGCGTGGCCGAGATGGAGTTCGAGGAACGCAAGAGCGAGCCGGTGCTCGTCTTCGCGGCCGACAAGTGCGCGCCCGGCGCGTGGAACCTGCCGCTCTACAAGATGTTCGCCGACCCGTTCAACACCGCGGGCCTGGTCATCGACCCCAACATGCACGACGGTTTCAAATTCGACGTCTACGACATCCACCGCAGCAAGCACATCGTCTTCTCCTGCCCGGAGGAGCTCTACGACATGCTGGTATTCGTCGGCGCACCGGACCACTTCCTCATCCGCGCCGTCTACCGTAAGGACAACGGCGACATTGCGGCGGCGTCGTCGACGCAGAAGCTCGCGCTCATCGCGGGGCGCTACGTCGGCAAGGACGACCCGGTGTGCGTCGTGCGCTGCCAGTCAGGGCTCCCGGCGGTGGGCGAGGCGCTGGAGCCGTTCGCGTTCCCGCACACCGTCTCGGGCTGGATGCGCGGCTCGCACATGGGGCCGCTGATGCCGGTCTCGCTCGCGCAGGCGCACCCCACCCGCTTCGACGGGCCGCCGCGCGTCGTCTGCGTCGGCTACCAGCTCGCGGACGGGGGCCTGGCCAGCCACCGCGACATGTTCGACGACCCGAGCTACGACGAGGCCCGGCGGACCGCCAACCGCATCGGCGAATACCTGCGCCGCCACGGCCCGTTCGAGCCGCACCGGCTGCCCTTCGCCGAGATGGAGTACACGACGATGCCGGCGGTCCAGAAGAAGCTCGAAAGCCGCTGGGAAGATATCTAAGCCTACGCGCTATTTCGGAAATAAGAACCCCCGCCGCGAGGCGGGGTTTTTTAGTCGGTTAATTCGGTTACCGCTTTGGCCGCCGCTGCGCGTCGGCCGCCGCGGCCTCCGGGCACCTCCTCGCTCGACTCGCTTCGCTCGCGCGCAGCGGGGTCGCCCTCCGGAAAATACGGTGGCGTCGGATGTTACCATCCGACGCGGCGCGGTCGGACAGGGGGCTTAAGCCCCCTGTCTAAACCCTAAGTGTAAGAACCCCCGCCGCGAGGCGGGGGTTTTCCTTTTACGTTGACCGAGGCGCCGCGAGGCATTATCATAGAGGTATGCACCTCCGCGCTCGAGTAAGTGCGAACGGCCAGGCCGCCGTATGGCACAACGTCGGCCTGGCCGCGGCGTTCGTCGTCCCCTTTGCCGTATACCTGTTTACCCTCGCGCCGTCGCTGAACTTCGAGGACCCGGTGGAGTTCGCGCTGGGTTGCGCCGTCCTGGGCGTGGACCACCCCGCGGGCTATCCCCTCCAAACGCTCGCCGGCCACCTCTTCACGTACTTACCGTTGGGCGAGGTCGCGTGGCGCATCAACCTCGCCTCGGCCACCTTCGGCGCGTTGGCCTCGGCCTTCATCTTCCTGCTGACGTGGGAGCTCCTCGCGCCAACCATAAAGGACCGCCGGTTGCTAGCCGCGGCCTCGTGGGCGGCGGGCGGCCTCTTCGCCTTCTCCTCGACGTTCTGGCCGCAGGCGATAATAACGGAGGTCTACGCGTTGAACGCGGCGGCGCTCGCGGCGACGCTCTGGTGCGGCGCGCGCTGCAACGCCTCCCGCGACGCCCGGTGGTTCTACGCCACGGCCTTCGCCGCCGCGCTGGCGGCCGCCAATCACCCCCTATCGTTCGTCGCGACGGCGCCGCTGCTCGCGTATTTGTGGTTCAAACTACGGCGGGAGACGGGGGGCTACCCGTTGGCCATAGCGGCCGGGGCGTTCCTGCTCCTCGGCGGTTCCATATACCTGTACCTGGCGCTGCGGGCCTCGCGCGAGCCGCCGCTAAACTGGGGCGTCCCGATGGACCTGCCGCGCTTCGTCGACCACGTCCGGCGGCGCGAGTTCGGCACCATATATTGGCCCCGATATCGCTACCTCGGGCAACACACGTGGGAGCTCGGCAAGCTGTTGCTTTTGCAGTTCGGCCCGGGCGTGGGGGCGCTGGCGGTCGTGGGCCTGGCGTGGCTCCTCAAGTTGCGGACGCGGTACGCCGGCATGCTGGCGGTTTTGGCGGCGGTCGTCGGGCCGGCGACGATGTTGCCGCTGGTGGGCCTTTTGACGCCCATCCAGGTTTTCGAGATAGAGGTATGGTACCTCTCGTTCTTTCTGATATGCGCGCCCTTCGCGGCCGGCGCGGCGGCGCTACTAATAGGTAAAATAGGACCCCACCGGCTCGCGGCCTCGGCGGCGACGGCCGCCCTCGTCCTGCTCCCGGCCTATCCTTTGTTGGTCCACGTCTCGAAGGCCGACCTGCGCGGTTTCTACTTCCCCGCCGAGCACGGCCGCAACCGCCTCCGGACCTTCGCCTACCGCGGCGTCATCGCCTTTCCCTTCTACGGCCGCCAGGGGCTTTTCGGGCAATCGTACCTCCGCTTCGTCGACGGCCGGCGCACCGACGTGGTCGTCGTCGACCCCCGCAACGTCATACGAAGCGAGGTGACGGCCACCGGGCGCGCGCCTCGCTTCATCGTAGACCCCGACGCCGCCGAAGATTGGTGGCTCGTATTCAAGCGCGAGCTCCTGGCGGCGACGGTAGGCCGGCCGTTCTACTACAACGTTTCCGAAGGAAACGCCCGCGCGTGGGGCGCCGAGCTCGTGCCGTACGGCTTAATTTACCGGGCCCGGCGGGTCCGTTTGAACGAAACGTCGCCCGGGCCGCCGTGGAAACGATACGAGTACCGGGGCTTTCGCCTCGTCGCCGAAAGCTTCGGCGAAAAACGAGGGCCCTACTGCCCCACGACGTATCGGATTTGGGCCGGGTATTTCATCGCGGCAGCGGAGTACTGCTTCGCGAAGGGCCGGAACGACGTGGCGCTCCGCAACCTCGCCGCCGCCGAGCGCGTTAACGCCAAAGACGCCAACATCGCCCTGTTTATAGCATCTATTTACAACGCCCACGGGTACCCCGAGAAAGCCTTGCCCCTATACCTCGAGTTCCTGCCCGCTCTGGAGCGATACCGCCACGACGCGCTAATGTTCCGGCGCGAATATTCGGACCTGCTGAACGAAATCGCGACGACGTATCTGAAGCTGGGCGACGCCGACAGCGCGCGGCGTTTTTTCGAGTTATCGCTGGCGGTAACGCCGGAACAACCGGGCCTCGCCGGTTACCTATACGGGGAGGGTTTGGCCCCGGGAACTCCCCGGGCCGGCGGCGCCGAACGTTAACGGCGGTATGCGCCGTCAGCCGGGAAGGCGGGCGGCCGCGGTTACGGGGCGGGCCCTTGACGTCGACTTAATCATACGGTATCCTCGAGCGGTGGGCACCGGGACGGCGACTCGAGGAAGTACCGGGGGAGGGCTCCCGTGCGTAAAAAGAATCGTATTTCCTTAGCGTTGAGCTTAATATGCGCCGCGGCCGCTTTCGCCGGCGACTCGGGCGGCGGCCGCTTGCAAACCATCCGGCTCGAGCTCGGCGCGTCGGGGAAGTACCGCCCCTGCGCCTGGGGCGATACTCGCTACGGCGGTTATCCCAAATATTACTACGATACGCCCACCGGCAACTTCCGCGTCTGGTACGTGTTGGAGGGGCCGAACGCCCTCCAGGACCAGCGAGACCGCGACCGGAACGGCTTCCCGGACGTCGTGGAGTGGGTCGGCACCCATTTCGAGTGGTCGCACTACAAAACTAAAGCCGATAATTGGTTTTACCACCCCGACCCGCGGGAAGGGGCGTACCTACCCATCCGCGACTACTACCCGACGTTGGGCTGGCCCGGCGAGGGACAAGACTACGGCGGCGACGACCGCTGGGACGTTTACTGCGGCGAGCTCACCGGCGGCTCGGAAGGGATAACGTACGCCTTCGGGCCGTTCCCCGCTTCGGCCCGGAGTTGTTACTCCGCCTATTTTAACTTCAGCAACGCGTACGACGAATACTACTCCCCCCGCATCGCGGCAAAACTTTGGGGTTCGGCGATAACGTACATGTTCGACGCCGCCGAAACCAGCGATACACCCACGCCCAGGTGGCTGGCGGCCGCTACCCAGTCCTGGTTGATGGACCGCATCTACGAACCGAAGGCGCCCGACCCGCCGGGTAAAACTTTCTTCGAACGTCTATTTAGCAACTCCCTGGCGTCGCTTACGGAACACGGCACGCCGTTCGTATATTTCCTAGAGGATTGGAGCAGCCGCTACTGGGTTTCTCCCGGGTGGCTGCCGCGGCCCGCCGGCGACGGCCCGCTTCTCCGCTACGTTTGGCGCGCTACCGCCAAAGGCGACGGCTGGTATACCGCCGAACCGACCCTCGACCGCTCCACCGAAGAGGCCGTAACGTACGTCATCGACAGCCACGACCGCTCGGGCGCCTTCGCGGAAGGCCGGGCGTTCAAAGACGCTTTCGAACTGTTCACGGCGTGGAACTGGTTCACCGGCGAACGGGACGACGGCCGCCACTATAAATACGGCGCTAAATATCCCACCCTCCAACCCCAAAAGGTGTGGACCGATTACCCCGTCGTAAACTTCGAGCCGGGCCCCGGCGCGCTTATGAACTACCTCGGCGCCGGATACTACCGCTTCGATTCGCCGCCGCCCTGGCGCGCCGCGGTATTCAAAGTGGAGGCCGCGGCCTCGAACAAACCGGCGTCGGAAGACTGGGGCGGATGGGTCGCGGTTACGAAAAACGGCTCGACGTGGACCGACCTCGACGGCGCCGCGGGCGCCGCGTCGGCCTTATTCAGCCCCGGCGCCAAGTGCATCGTTCAGATACGGGACCCTTCCCAATACGGGTCCATAGCGGCCGTCGTCAATTGCGCCGCGTACGCCGGGACCGAATTGAGTTTTAAGTACAGCTTCCTCGCCGCCAACGACTCGAGGCCGCCGGGCGCCGCGGTAGCCGTGGCCCGGCCGCAAGTTAACCCCGACGCGCTCGAGATACTCTTGGGGGCCGACGAGAAGCTCTTCGGCGCCGAGGCCGACGTCGTCTTCGCGACACGGGGGGAGCCGACGACCTCCCGGAAAATGGTCGAGCTGGCGGTCGCCAAACCCGGGTACTCGTACGTCGGCACCTACGGCATTAACGGCGGCAAGGCCGGCGAAGGTTCCGTAAATTGGCGCGTCGCCGACGAAGCCGGCAACGTCGTGTCGGGCCAAAAGTACTTCGCCGCCGGGTTTCTGACGGCGCGCGGCGGCACGGTGAGCGGCGAAGGCGCCTCGCTCAACCTCCCTCTCGGCGGCGTAATTAAACGGACGTTGTTTACGATCGTACGCGGCGAACGTGAAAATACGCACGCCTTAGCCGCGGACGGGGCGAAGGCGGACGGTGAGAAAGCCGCCGTCGTGACGCTCGGGCCGGCGTACGAATACGGTCCCGGGTGGGCGCGGCTGGCGAAGCCGCTCGAGGTGACGCTGTCGTACGAGGGCCTGGAAGTCGCGCGCGAGGACTATCTCTCCGTCTACCGTTGGACCGGCTCGAGCTGGGAAGACCTGGGCGGTACCATCGACAAGCGGAACCGCCGCGTGGTGGCGGTGGCGGACGGCCTCGGCAAGTTCATCCTGGGATACGGCGAGAAGAAGAACACGACGCCGCCCTCGGGCAAGCCGATGTCTTTCGGCCTGTTCCAGAATTACCCGAACCCGG
>DATKVX010000008.1 GCA_035529855.1 bacterium | reverse complement strand
AAGGCCGCCGTCGACCCGGCGTTCAAGAAGATGCTGTTGGAAAAACGCGCCGCAGCCGCGGAAGCCATCGCCCTCAATCTCGAGCCGGCGGAAGCGGCGATGCTCGAGGCCGTCCCGGCAAAACAACTCGAGGCCATCGTCGCGAATACGAAGGTCAACCCGGGCCTGCGGCCCGCGTTCCTGGGATACGCGGGGGGTGTGATGTTAGCGGCGCTGGGGGCCGGAGCGGCAAGTTGCAAAGCGAACGCGCGTAACAACGATAAGCCGTATCCGCCTCCCGCCGGCATCAACCCCGACATTCTCGAGGCCGCGGAACCGGCCGAAACCGCGACGACGGCCGGCGCATCCGTGTCCCTCGAAAAGGCCGCTAAAAAAGATGAATCGGGCGACGGGATGATTTCGGGAGTAGTAACGGATAACGAAGGAAACCCTTTACCCAACGTCTTAGTGTCTGCCGTTGGGACGAAGCGCTTCGCCGTAACTAACGCCGACGGATACTACCTCATAACCCCTGTCCCTCCCGGCGTTATTACGGTCGAAGCTTTCTCCACCGCATACGGAAGCATAGAACGGACCGACGTTAAAATCCTAGCCGGTTTAACCACTAACCTAACGTTCCAATACACCAATCCCCCATTAGAAACACCGGCAGAACCGCGCATAAAATATAATCAAGGTTATCAGGGCATCCGTCCCGACGCTCCCTCGAAGAAAGGCAAATAGTATGCAACTAGAAATCCCTCGCGGCGTCGAGGTACTAATAAAAAAGGCCGCCGTCGACCCGGCGTTCAAGAAGATGCTGTTGGAAAAACGCGCCGCAGCCGCGGAAGCCATCGCCCTCAATCTCGAGCCGGCGGAAGCCGCGATGCTCAACGCCGTCCCGGTAAAACAACTCGAGGCCATCGTCGCTAACACGAAGGTCAACCCGAGCGTTAGGCCCGCGTTCCTCGGCTACGCCGCGGCCGCGATGTTGGCGGCGCTGGGAGCCGGGGCCTACGCGGAGGACCCGGAAGAATGGGAGATGCGCACGACCGGTATCGACCCGGAGATTCCACCGAAGGCCGAAACGGCGGCGGCCGCTGAAATAAACGATACGGCCGATTACGGTACGATCTCCGGTATGGCAACTGATGAAGAATGGCACCCGCTGAGTAACGTTGAAGTAATTATTAAAGGAACGGCGTTAACAGTACTAACCGATAAAAAAGGTTATTACGTTTTTTCTTACGTACCCGAAGGTTTATACGAAATGGAAGCCTCGCACGAAACATTAGGCGTACTATTAAAAACCGGTATTGAGGTAATACCGGGCCTTAGGACTAACGTTTCTTTCCATTTCGGCGAGCCGCACGATTTCCCCGAAAAATCGGTAATAACCGGCATTCGCCCCGACCTCCCCGATAAGGAGGGCGATTAACATGCCCGGCGATATAACGCTCGTAAACCTCAACATGCTATTCATTCGCTACGGCGAGGAGGTCGAGCGCGAGCTGCACGTCCCGCTCGGGCCGCTGTACCTCGCCCGCGCGCTGGAGGACGCCGGCGTCGGCGTTGACTTCCGCGATTACCAATGTTGCCCGTCCGACGACCCGTTCGACATGGAGGTCTTCCTCGAGTTCCTGAAGGACCCGGCGCCGGTTATTGGCCTGTCGTGCATGGCCAACCTCCTGCCGTTCTCGCTCCTCGCGATGAAGGCGTTACGCGAGCGCTACCCCGACCGCAAACTCGTCCTGGGAGGCGTAGGCGCCAAATCGGTGGAGGACAAGGTCCTCACGCGCTTCCCGTGGGTCGACGTCGTATGCCGCGGCGAGGCCGAGGTCACGGGCCCCGAGCTCCTGCGCGCATTAAACGACGGCGGCGACCTCTCAGAAGTCGCCGGCATCTCGTACCGCGACGACGGCCGCGTCGTCGGCAACCCGGGCCGCGAACGCCTCGCCGACCTCGACGCTATCCCCTTCCCCGCGTGGGACAAGATCGACCTCCCGAAATACGCCGGCTACGGCATGATGACGAGCCGCGGCTGCCCCTACCCCTGCACGTTCTGTTCCGTCGCGCCGGTATGGGATTATAAAAGTTATTCCCGCAGCCCCGAAAACATCGTCGCCGAGATGAAGGTCCTACACGAGGAGGCCGGCGTCGACCTCTTCCTCTTCCAGGACGAATTCTTCGTCTCCGGCAAGAAGCAGGTTGTGGCGTTCTGCCGGGAATTGGAGAAGTCCGGCCTGGACGTCAACTGGAAGGCGTTCGGCCGCGTCAACCTGTGCGACGTCGAGATGATGAAGGCGATGGCCGACAGCGGCTGCCTCGAGCTCCGCTTCGGCGTCGAGTCCGGCTCGGACCGCGTCCTCGAAATTATCAAGAAGGGATTCACCGCCCAGGAGACGTTGGACCTAATACCGCAAGCCATCGAACTCTTCCCCCGCGTCGACGCCTTCTACGTCTGGGGCTTTCCGTTCGAGACCGATGAGGATTTCAACCAGTCGCTCTTCCAGATGGTCTCGTTCCGGATGATGGGCGCGCGGATCCTCCCGAGCCTGTTGTCGCTGTTGCCGCAAACGCCGATATACGAGGAGTGGGCGCCCAAGGTCACGCTCGAGTTCTGCCCGTACCTGCTGCCGGAGTTCGTCTTCACCGGCCACGA